>JANXWI010000351.1 GCA_025351205.1 Deinococcus sp. | reverse complement strand
GCGTGGTGGGCAACAAGGGGCAGGACGTGCAGGCCGCCGTGCCGGGCATCGCCGTGACCAACGGCGGGGCCTACACCTCGGGTACCATCAAGGCCGCCATTCCCGGCATTCTGGAGCACTTTGCTGCGTCGGGCCGCGACCTGAAGTCGGCAACCGCCGCTGTGGTCGGGGCCAACGGCGTGGTGGCCTTCGGCATTGCCCGCACCATCGCGCCGCAGGTGGCCCGCGTGATCATGGTGGGGCGCGACCTGGAGCGGCTGGAACGCAGCGCCACGGCCCTGCGCCGTGCCAATCCGGGCACCGAGATCGTGACGAGCGTGAACTACGGTGATCTGCGGCAGGCGTCCCTGATCTTCACGGCCACCAGCGACCCGGCCCCGGTGATCTTTCCGCAGCACGTCTCCGAGGGCACCTGGATCTTCGACGAGGGCCGCCCCGCCGACACGGACGAGAGCGTGAAGCAGCTTCCGGGCGTGCGGGTCATTCCCGGCGGCGTGGTGCGTCCGCCCGGCCACATGACCAGTCAGGTGAACCTGCATTTCGGAGACGGGGCCGTGCCCGCCTGCCTCGCCGAGACCCTGATCCTGGCGGCCACCGGCGAGTACAGCCGCAAGAGCCTGGGGCCGCAGACCCTGAGCGAGAACGTCAATTTCTTCGTGGAGCAGGCCGAGAAGCTGGGGTTCACGGTGGTGGACTGAACAGTACGGTGGTGGACTGAACAGGAGGAGCAGATTCACCGATTCCTGACAGGGGCCGGGTATGCTCAGGCATGGACGAGCAAGCGAACAGGAGCGAGGAAGACGAGAGAGCCGAGCGAAGCGTGCAGCGGCTGTTCTCGTCGGGGGCGAGGCAGCGGCGCACAAATGGGGGGTCTGGTTCAGACGGAGGTGATGGTCTGGCGGGCGTTCCCGTTCCCAATCAGCCCTCACCCTGGCAGGACGGAGCGCACGCCCCGCTTCCGGCATCTCCGGCTGGGGACGATCAGGCGTCGCTGCTCCCTGGTCACGGCCAGCCTGACCGCTGAATTTGGTGCGTCCCACGGTGAAGGCCGGGAATGGCCCAACATGGACTGTGCCATCACCTGTCTCGACTCTCCGGTGAATCCTGGGCGAGAAAGTCCCGTCACTCCCTCTTCTCCCGACCCGCTACAATGCTTCACCGTGAAGACATACTCCGTACAGGTGGGCACGGTGAAGCGCGTTCTGCCCATCGTGGAAGTCGCGCCGGGCGTCTCGGTGGCGCTGTTCAACATGCTGGGCGACACCGAGGTGACTGAGGCCGCCGGGACCGCACTGGCAAAGCTGCTTCCCGCAGACATCGAGGTGCTGGTCACGCCCGAGGTCAAGGCGCTGGGGCTGGCGCACGTACTCAGCCGTGAGAGCGGTCTGCCGTACATCGTGATCCGCAAGACCGAGAAGCCCTACATGATCAACCCTGTCGCCCGCGAGGTGGTCAGCATCACCACGGGCAAGCCGCAGCTGCTGGTGCTCGACGGCCTGGACGTGGCCAAAATACGCGGCAAGAAGGTCGCCATCGTGGACGACGTGGTGAGCAGCGGCGGCACGCTGGCGTCGCTGCGCCAGATCATTCAGGAGGTGGGCGGCGAGGTGGCCGCCGTGGTGGCGGTGTTCACCGAGGGCCAGGAGCGCCCGGAGGTGATGGCGCTGGGGCACCTGCCGCTGTTCACCTGAATAACCTGAAGAAGAGTCGCACCTGAACGCGACCCGGGGCCGATGACCCTCGACTCCGAACAGTGACCCGAATCTCACTCACAGTTCGTCCCTGTTGACCAGCACCCGGCCCCCGTCCAGCACAAGCTCGACCTTGCCGCCGCCCAGCATCTCGCCGCTCAGCGCGTCCTGCCAGTCGCCTGCCGGAAGGGTGACCGCGAAGATCCGGCCTGCGTTTTCGCGCGAGGCCAGCACCGCCACCCGCACGCCGCCTGACTCGCGCATATACCCAATGGCGTCCTGCTCGGCCAGCACAAAACGCATCGAGCCGCGTTGCAGGGCCGCCGTTTCTTTACGAAGCTCGATCAGGCGCCGCACGTCGGCCAGCAGGGCCATGTCCCAGGCCGCCGGGTCGCCGCCGTTCTGGGGTCCGGCCACGTCCGGCCAGGGCATCGGGGCGCGGCAGAACGGCATGGCCCCGCGCTCCAGCTGACTTAGCCCGATCTCGGTGCCGTAATAGATGCAGGGCACGCCCGGATAGCCCAGCAGCAGTGTCAGCGCGGCCCGCAGCCGGGCGCGGTCACCGCCCAGCCGGTACAGGGCGCGCGGCGTGTCGTGCGAATCGAGCAGGTTGAACATGTTCAGCGCCACCTGCGGCGGCAGGGCGTGGTAGGCGTCCCAGAGCTGCTCAGCCAGTTCCGCACCGCCGAGCCTGCTCGGCAGAAAAAAGTGGGTCTGGCCGCTCAGCCACTGCATCACCGGCAGCCCGAAGCCGTGGTAGTTCATGGCCCCGTCCTCACCGCCGCCGTGCATGGCCCCCTCGGCATCAAAGAAGCGCTCCCCGAAGATGTAGGCGTCCGGGTTCTCCTGCCTGGCCGCCGCCTTGAGCTGACGGTGCAGGTCCAGGTTGCCCTCGTCGGTGCCGCCCGCGCCGATCATGTGGGCCACGTCCAGCCGCCAGCCGTGGATGGCCTGCCCGGCAGCGTCCGGGCGCAGCCAGTGCCGCACCACGCTGCGTTCACCCGCCAGAAACTCCTGCTGCGCCTCCAGGCTGGCGTAGTCGAGCTTGGGCAGAGTCGGCACGCCCATGAAGGCGTGGTAGGGCAGCGGGGAACCGGGGGCGTTGCTCTGGGAGGCGTCATCTGGGGAAACGTCGCCAGCGGTCCGCCAGGTGAACATGCCGCGTCCGGGAGCCGTGTCGTCTGCCAGCGCGGCCTGAAAGAGAGCGTTCTCGCTCCCGACATGATTGAACACGCCGTCGAGCACCACACGCACGCCCGCTGCGTGGCAGGCCGTGAGCATGGCGTCGTAGGCCGCCTGGCCGCCCAGGTGTGGGTCTACGTTGCGGTAATCGGAGACGTCATAGCGGTGGTTGCTGGGACTGACAAAAATGGGCGTGAGCCACAGCGCATTCACGCCCAGCTCGCTCAGGTACGGCAGCTTCTCGGTGATGCCCGCCAGATCACCGCCGTAGTGCGCGTGGATGTCCCCGGCGCGGTCCGGCACGGTGTTCCAGGGAACCTTCTGCACCGGTTGACCGTTGTAAATGTACTCGCCGCTCTGCACGCCTGTGGCCTGGTCGGCGTTGCGGAAGCGGTCCGGGAAGATCTGGTAGAACACGCTGCCCCAGGCCCACTCGGGGGCGCGGTAGCCCGCCAGATACTGGAACCAGTCGCGCCAGCCGCGCCGGGTGCGGTGCAGGCCGCTCATGGTCAGGTTGAGATGGTCGCCCGGCAGTTCGAGCTGCCAGGCGTAGCGCGTGACTGCCGCCTCCAGATGCAGCCCGTATTCGTACCAGCCGGGCCTGCCCGTAACCGCCGTGGCCGGAAAAGTCTCCAGCTCGCCACTGCGGACCAGCAGAACCTTCACGCCTGTCACGGCGAGCGTGGTGTGCATCCGCAGCGTCACGCACTCTCCCAGGTCGGCGCTCAGCCGCCCGGTGAAGGTGGGCGTGTGGTCGTGGCGGGCGGGCTGGTCGGCAAACACGGTCATGGCGACTCCTGAGGGCGAAGAACATCTGTGCGGGGCGGGGGGCGAAAACGGCGGTGAGGCAGGGGTCTCTGGAAAGTGGACAGTGGTCATCGGAGAATGGACAGGGGTCATCGGAGAATGGACAGGGGCCGCCGATGTGCATCCGTCTGCTGCGTCGCCCTCACCCCGCTGACACAGGGGGCGAGGGGCAAACGTCAGCCAAAAGGGACACGGCTCCGACTGCTGCGGAAGGTCGTGTCCCCGGGGTTCAGGGTCAAGCGTTGCCTGCGGATTTGACCTTCAGCTTGCGTGAAAGAGCACTGGAGTGTCAAGCGGCAGCGGGTAAAAGGGGCACAGGCCAGAGGACCGGCCCCCCTCGCCGCGCTGCTACACTGCCTGCTGTGCGTTCACCGCTGCCCCGCACCATCCTGATTCGCCTGGAAACCGGACGCCTGGTGCTGTACAGCCTGCTGGCGGGTGGTCTGGTGGGTCTGATCGGTACCGGCGTGCAGCTGATGTTGAAGTGGGCGCTCGATCTGGGTGCGGCGGCCCTGCACTACCGTCCGCCCGGCACGGCAGGCGAGGGCGGGGTGCTGATCGCGTTCGGTGACCTGACCCCCTACGCGCTGCTGCTGCTGCCTGTGCTGGCGGCCCTGTACGCCTACCTCATGCCGTCTGGTCGCCGCTCCGAGCCGCTGAACGCCGTGGTGGCCGGATACCACGCGCGCGGCGAATGGGACGGTGCGGGCGTGCAGCTCAGGGGGTTCGCTGCCACCGTGCTGGGTCACGCCTCCGGGCTGCTGGTGGGCCGCGACAGCGTGTTCACCACCCTGGGCGGGCTGGTTTCGCTGCTGCTGGCCCGCCTGACCCGCCTGGACGCCGCCGAGGGACGTATTCTGACGCTGGCCTGCGTGGCCGCCGCGCTGGGACTGGCGCTTCACGCCCCGCTGGCGGCGGCGGTCCTGATGGCCGAGGTGCTGTACCGGCGCTTCGAATTCGAGTTCGAGGTGCTGATGCCCTGCGTGCTGGCCTCGGTGTGCGCCTCGGCGGTGTCGGGCCTGATGACAGGCTTCGAACCGCTGTTCACCCTGTCGGGCAGCCTGACGCCCAGCGCCGGGCAGCTGCCGCTGTACCTGCTGCTGGCGGCGGCGGTCACGCTGCTCAGCTGGATTCTGACGCGGGCCGCCGACCTGCTCTCGGGGCTGTATATGCGCTTATTGACCCGGCTGAGCGGCGGGTGGCCTCTCGTTCTTCGCCTGACGCTGGGCGCGTCGTTCGGTCTGCTCACGGCGGCGGCGGCGCTGCTCAGCACCCCCAGCGTGCTGGGCAGCGGGTCGGGGTGGTTGCAGCTGGCGGTCAGCGGCTTCATGGGGCCGGAGGCGGGCGGCATGGCGGCGTGGCGCTGGCTGCTGATGGCCACCGGGGTGCAGTTCGCTTTTGGCGGCGGCGTAGTGGTGTCGGCCTCGGTGGGCGGACTGCTGGGGGTGGGGCTGGCCTCGGCGCTGGGCAGCCTGGGTCTGAACCTCGACTTCGCGGTGGCGGCCCTGATCGGGGCGGCGACCTGCCTGACGGTCACGCTGAATATTCCGGTGGCGGCGGCCCTGCTGGCGGTGACCTGGGGCGGAGACGCGCTGCTGCCCGCCGCACTTGCCTCCACCGCGCTGGCACACTCGCTCAGCGGCGAGGCCAGCTTACTGCCCGGTCAGGTCAGCCGCCGCAGCAACTCGCGGGCGCACGCGGTAACTGCGGCGGCGGGCAATGTGGCAGTGCTGGGCCGGGTGGTCTCACCGCTGAGGCCACTCGCTCCAGTCCAGTTAGCCACTGTGCCCTTCGGTGCCGAACGCGCTGCTAGTAGCCCGTCCGCCGACCTGTTCGCTGGGCATGACCTTACAGCTCTGCCCGGCGCAGGGCTGCCCAGAGTCGAGTTGCCCAGAGTCGAGTCGCCCGCGTCACAAGCGTCCGCTCAGCCGACAGACCACAAACGGCAGCTGTTCCGCCATGACGTGCCCAGAAGCTGGCTGGGCGCACGCCTGGACCTGCTGACCCTGCCCGCAGGCATTGACCTGCTGAGCGTGGTGCGCGGCGGTGAGGCGCGTCTGGCCGCTCCGGAACTGCGGCTGGCCGCCGGAGACGAACTGCTGCTGCTGTGTACCCAGGCCGAGTTCCAGAGCTGGCAACAGTCGCTCCGGGTCGTCGGGCAAGTGTAGACAGCTTCCGGCACCCTTCGCCCGACTGAAAGCAGAACGCCGCCACAGTCGAAGCTGGCGGCATTCTGTTGACCCACCACCGCTCTACTCGAACAGTGTGCTGACGCTCTCGCCAGTGTGAATGTTGGTGATCGCGTTGGCGAACAGTTCGGCCACCGACAGCACGTGCAGCTTGCCGCCGCTGCCGTCGATCTTGCTCTGCGGCACGTGAACGGTGTTGCTGCTGGCGACCTGCACGGCGTCCAGGGCGGCGATGCGCTCGATGGCCGGGCCGGTGTAGACCCCGTGCGTGACCGCCACGTAGACGTTTTCCGCGCCCATGCGCTTGGCAAAATTCACGGCCTCGATCAGGCTGCCCGCCGTGCTGATCTCGTCGTCCACGATGTACACGTTTTTGCCCTTCACGTCGCCGATCAGCGCGCGCGACTCGACCTTGGTGTCGGTCAGGCGCTGCTTGTCGATAAAGGCCAGCCCGCAGTTGAGCCGCCGCGCGATGGCGCTCGCCCGCTTGATGCTGCCCGAATCGGGGGCCAGCACCACGCCGCTCTGGGCGTCGGGCACGGTAGAGCGCAGATGCCCGGCGATCACCAGGTCGCTCGACAGGTGATCGACGGGAACCTTGAAAAAGCCGTGGACCTGCGGGCTGTGCAGCGTCATGGTCAGGATGCGGTCCGCGCCCGCCGCCTGGAGCAGATCGGCCACCAGCCGCCCGGCAATGCTGATGCGCGGCGCGTCTTTCTTGTCGCTGCGGGCGTAGCTGTAGTACGGAATCACGGCGGTCACGCGGCCCGCAGACGCGCTCTTGGCCGCGTCGATCATCAGCATCAGTTCCATGATCGCGTCCGAGACGGGCGTGCTGAAGCTCTGCACGATGAACACGTCGCCCTCGCGCAACGACTCGGTGTACTGCACGATCAGGTTGTCGTTGGTGAATTTGATGGTCTCGCTGTTGCCCAGCGGAATGTTCAGGTGCTTGCAGATTTCCTCGGCCAGCGGGCGGTTGCTCTGGCCCGCGAAGACCAGCAGTGGGCCACGGTTGATGTTCACGTCGGTAGACCTCCGGCGGGGTCGGAAACAGTCGGATTGATTGGGGCGGGCAGCGTCTCGAAGTGTGACGCACGCAGCATACCGCCTGAACCTCGCCCGGGTCGTTCCGGCCTGGGGGACAGGGAGGGGCCAACTGACCTCAGCGTTGGTGTTTCCGACAAGGTGACTGGAGACATCCCGCCCTGAAATCTCTACGCCTTGCGGCGCCGGACCCACCACCTGCGAACGCGCATGAAGCCTGCCCTGACCGGCCTCACGAGCAGCACCCGGACGAGTTCCAGCAGCACCTCCGAGAAAAACCAGACGAGCAGATCGAATAGTAAATTCATGGTTCAGACCTCGCATTCCGGGCAGACGCGACCATGCTGGCGATGCGCCTGACGGTCCTGCGCCCCATCCAGACGATACCCTTCCTGCTCGCCCGCAGGCCCCAGTAGAACGAACTTGCAGATCAGCTCAGGAACATCCCGGTCAGATCACGGACGCTGATCTCCAGCACTTCTCCAGGCGTGAACAGGGGATCAACTTTCAATGTCCTAAAATCTTGCTCAGAAACTGCTCGGCCCGCTCGTGACCGGGGTTGGTGTAGAACTGTTCGGGCGTGGTGTCCACCACGATGCAGCCCTGGTCGAAGAACACCACGCGGTCTGCCACCTCGCGGGCAAAGCCCATCTCGTGCGTCACCACCAGCATGGTCATGCCCGACCCGGCCAGCGTCTTCATCACGTCCAGCACCTCCTTGATCATCTCGGGGTCGAGCGCACTGGTCGGCTCGTCGAACAGCATGATCTTGGGGTCCATCGCCAGGGCGCGGGCGATGGCCACGCGCTGCTGCTGTCCGCCCGACAGCTGCGCCGGAAATTTGCCCGCCTGCTCCTCGATGCCCACCCGGCGCAGCAGCTCCAGGGCGCGCGCCTCGGCCTGCGCCTTGGGCACCTTGCGAACCCTCGTGGGGGCCAGCATCAGGTTGTGCAGCACGCTCAGGTGCGGAAACAGGTTGAACGATTGGAACACCATGCCCACCTCGCGCCGGATCTGGTCGAGGTTCTGGCCGTCTCTGAGTTCCACGCCGTCCACGAAGATGCTGCCCTGCTCGTGCGGCTCCAGGCGATTGATGGTGCGAATGAAGGTGCTCTTGCCGCTGCCCGACGGCCCGATGATCACCACCACCTCGCCCGCCTTCACGGTCAGGTTGACCCCTTTGAGCGCCTGAAAGCTGCCGTAGCGCTTGTGGACGTCCTGCGCCACGATGATGTCGGGGGCCGTCTCAGGAATTCTGGCAGGCGACTTGACAAGGCTCGGCTGGGTCATACCTCAGAGTTTAGCGCCCGGCAACGAGATTCAGATTCCGAACCCCACCGGACTCCCCTCTTCCCAGCCGCCCAGAATATGAACATGGGTATGAAAGACCTCCTGGCCGCCGCCCCTGCCGACGTTTACGATCAGGCGGTAATCGGAAAGCTGCGTCCGGGCCACCCTGAGCGCCGTGAGCATCAGCCGCCCCATCTCGGCCTCATCCACGATCTCGTCGAGCCGGGTGCTGACCTTTTTCGGAATGACCAGCAGATGCACCGGTGCCCTCGGCGCGATGTCGCGTATGGCGATGTAGTTGGCATCTTCGTAGACGATCTGGGCTGGAATCTCGCGGGCCACGATGCGCTCGAACAGGGTCTTGTCGGACATGAAACCACTGTACTGCGGCAGGCGAAGGACTGTCCTGACCTGAATTCGGTCTGGCCTGGCCCACCGTGAATCCCGAACGTCCCCCTGCTGCACCCTTAATAATTCCTGCCCTCTTCCTCACCAAAGCTTTAGAAAAACATCTGTGTCAGAGAAAGCCGCATATAACCTGACGAGTACCACGGCGGGACGCACACCACCACTCCATCTCCGCCCCGCCACAGGAGAACATCATGTCAACCGAAATCAACAGCAACCGCCGCGCCGCTCTGGGAACACTCACCAAACTGGGCCTGGGCACCGCCGCGCTGGGCCTGATGGGCAACAGCGCCCTGGCCGCCCCCGCCAAGAACATCGACGCCGCCGTGCTGAACTTCGCGCTGAACCTGGAATACCTGGAGGCCGCCTTCTACCTGGCCGCCGTGGGCCGCCTGGACGAAGTGAAGGCCATCGGCGGCGGCGCTGAGATCAGGCTGCCCGCCGGCCTGCCGTCTACCGGCATGATGTTCAAGGACAGCACCATAGAGGCCTTTGCCAAGGACATCGCCGACGACGAGCTGAGCCACGTCAAGTTCCTGCACGCCGCGCTGGGCAAGAGTGCCGTGGCCCGCCCGGTCATCGACCTGGGTATGGCCTTCGACTCGGCGGGTCAGGCGGCCTCGGGCGGCAAGATCAAGGGCTTCAACCCCTACGCCAACGAGCTGTTCTTCCTGCACGGCGCCTTCATCTTCGAGGACGTGGGCGTGACCGCCTACAACGGGGCCGCGACCCTCATCACCAACCCCGCCTACCTTCAGGCGGCGGCGGGCATTCTGGCCGTCGAGGCGTACCACGCCGGGGCCATCCGCACCCTGCTCTACCAGCAGCGTCAGGTGACGGCGGCGGCGGGGCTGTACGTCGGGCAGGTCGTGGGAGCCATCAGCGCCCTGCGCGCCAAGGTCGGCGGCGGCAAGGACGCGGGCCTGAGCGACAACGCCGGGGCCATCATCGCGCCTGCCGACAAGAACGGCGTGGCTTACGGGCGCAGCACCGATGAAGTGCTGAACATCGTCTACCTGGGCGGCAAGGGCAAGGGCGGCTTCTATCCCAACGGCCTGAACGGCGCGATTAAGTAAGCGTTTAAGCGTCCTCCGGCCAGTCGAAGCGTTGCTCGGCTGGCCGGTTCTGTATGATCTGGAAAATGAACTCAGCGGTCAACGGGGCGGAACTCAGGGTCTACAGCTCGGGGCAGGGGCCGCCTCTGCTGCTGCTGCACGGCGGTCCCGGCATCGGCGACTCCACCGCACCGTTGGCCGGGCTACTGGATTCACGGTTCCGCGTCTTCCGCTTCGATCAGCGGGGCTGCGGTGAAAGCAGTCTGACGCCGCCCTACGACCTTGCCACGCTCATGGCCGACATCGAAGGGTTGCGGGTTCAGCAGGGACTGGGGGGCTGGATCGTCGCCGGGCATTCCTGGGGCGCAGACGTGGCGCTGGCGTACACTCTGACGCACACGGAGCGCGTGAAAGCGTTGCTGCACCTCTCGGGCACGGGCGTCCAGAGTGACCGGAGCTGGAAAGAAGCGTACCAGCGCGGACTCGCAGAAGGCAGGGAGGTTCAGCGCGACTTCGGGCCGATGAACGCAGAGGCGAAGCGTGAGTATCTCCGGTCCTGGCGCGACTGGATCAAGTTGCCCGACCTGCTTCGTCGCCTGGCCGACTGCCCGGTGCCCGCACTGTTCGTCGTGGGCGGCGAGGATATCCGTCCGGGCTGGCCGAACGCCCAGCTCGCGGCCCTGATGCCGTCCGGGCGATTCGAGGTGATCCAGGGTGCCGGGCATCTGCTGTGGGACACCCACGGCCCTGAACTTCAGGCCACGCTGCTGGACTTTCTGGACGCACTGAAATAGATACCCACCTGAGTAAGAATCTCGTCAGCCCGAAGGGGGCACACTACAGCCCAGCATCAACGAAAAGCGGCCCTTCCTGTCTCCGGAAGCGGCTGCTTTTTGGTGACCGGATCAGGCTTCATGCTCTGGACAGCAGCTGACCTACGCCCTGCACCGGGGTCAACTCGCCCGCCAGCACCGATGCGCGGGTGGCCTGCAACCTTGCGGCGTCCTGCCCGCCCAGAAAGCCGCGCCAGACGGCCTCGCGCAGCAGGTCATCGAACCAGCCGAGCGTCTGCGCCTGCCGCTTGCCCGCCAGATGTTCGGCCATGACCGTGCGGTACTCCTGCACCGCTTCCCACACGCCCTGCACCCCGGCCCCGGTCAGGGCGCTGGCCTGCACCGCCCTGGGCTGCCAGATGGCCCCTCTGGGCGTGAGCAGGTGCAGGGCGCTGTTCAGCTCAGCTTGGGCGCGGCTGGCCGCCGCCGGGTCGCTGTCGGCCTTGTTGACCACGCACAGGTCGGCCAGTTCCATGATGCCGCGCTTGATGCCCTGAAGCTCGTCTCCGGCGCCATGCAGGGTCAGCAGCACGAACAGGTCGGTCATGGCCGCCACCTGTGTCTCAGACTGGCCGACCCCCACCGTCTCGACCAGCACCACGCCGTAACCCGCCGCCTCGCACAGCGTGATGGCCTCGCGGGTGCGCCGGGTCACGCCTCCCAGGTTGCCCCCCGCCGGGCTGGGCCGGATGAAGGCGTTCGGATGCACAGTCAGCTGCGGCATGCGGGTCTTGTCACCCATGATGCTGCCGCCGGTGCGCTGGCTGCTCGGGTCCACGGCCAGCACCGCGACTTTATGGCCCTGACCTGCGAGCCACACGCCGAGCGATTCGATAAAGGTGCTTTTGCCCACGCCCGGCACACCCGACAGGCCCACCCGGACGCTCCCGCCCGCATGTGGCAACACCTCACTCAACAGCGCCTGCGCCTGCGCCTCGTGCTCCGGGCGGGTGCTCTCGGCCAGCGTGATGGCCTGCGCCAGAGCGCGGCGCGAACCTGCCAGGAGGGGGGCGGCGAGGGGGTGCATCAGACTGGAACAGTTCTCACAACGCGCAGCGCCCTGCTCTGACTGCCGCCGCGTCACGGATGACCGTTTTCAGATTGTCAGTGAACAGCTTCGAGCGGTAGCCTTTCTCCGCCACCACGTTGCCTCTCGCGTCCACGGTGGCCGTGAGGTCGTACAGCACGCCCGCGAAGCCGCTGGCCGTGGCCCTGATGCTCTGCAAGCGGCCCGACGCGCCGTAGTACTGCGTGACCCGCGCCGAGTTGTCGGGCACGAGGCGCACGTATCGCAGCACCCGCAGCGTTCCGGCGGCGTCTTGCAGCGCTGAGTATCCGGCGTTCTGGCAGGCGACACCGAGAGGAAGCGGCTTCAGCACCGGCTGGGCCGCGAATACTGAACCTGACAGCAACACGAGGAGCGTGAACTTACGGCGCATACAGCAGTTTCTCACAGGGCGTTATGAGCAGGGCGCGGGCTTGGAGAAGGCCGCCTCCGGAACCTGTGCCACATCCTGCGTCAATTGCCAGAACGGGTAGCCCGGCCCGCTCACCAGTCGGTCTTCCTGTTTCACGAGCTTGCCCGCAGTCCCGTAGTACAGCCGGATTTCAAGGTTCGTTCCGTTCACCGCCCCTGCCTCGATCAGCGCGAAACTCAGCCGCCCATCGGAGCCGTAATACTGCGAGATGGTCGCCGCCGAATCAGAGGTGCCGCTGCTCACCAGATATTTGCGGACCCGCCCGCTGCCGTCCTTCCAGATGATCCGCACCGAGTCCTGGCCGTTCAGGCAGCCAAAATCGCGTTTGACCTGAAGCAGCCTGCCCTGCTTGACCCACCTGCTGACCTGGGCATAATTGAGCCTGATGGCCGCGAGTGTGGCGGGCGCAACGTCATGGGTTCCGGCAATACTGTTTCCGCAGAACACCAAAGAACCTGCCGCCAGCAGCCTCAGCGCTACCCGCTTCCTCATTCCCGCCGCCGCTCCGAAATCAGTTGCAGCACCGCGCGCGCACTGGTCAGGATGGGCGTGCCGGGGCCGAAGATGCCCGCCACGCCCTGCTGACGCAGATATTCGTAGTCCTGCTGCGGAATCACGCCGCCCGCGATCACCAGAATGTCGCCCGCGCCCTCAGTCCGCAAAGCCTGTACCAGCGCCGGAATCAGGGTCTTGTGACCTGCCGCCTGGCTCGACACACCCACCACGTGCACGTCGTTTTCGATGGCCTGCCGCGCCGCCTCGGCAGGCGTCTGAAACAGCGGCCCCACGTCCACGTCGAAGCCCAGGTCGGCGAAACTGGTGGCGATCACTTTCGCGCCCCGGTCATGGCCGTCCTGGCCCATCTTGACCACCAGCATCCGTGGTCGGCGGCCCTCGGCGGCGGCAAAGGCCTCGATCTCGCTCTGGAGGCCGGAAAACCCCTCGTCGCCGTCCATGCCCTGCGCGTACACGCCGCTGACCGTGCGGATCTCGGCGGCGTGGCGGCCATAGACCCGCTCCAGGGCGCTCGACACCTCGCCCACCGTGCAGCGCGCCCGCATGGCCTCGACGCTCAGCGCCAGCAGGTTGCCCACGTTGTCACGCGCCGCCGTTTCCAGCGCCTGTAGCGCCGACTGCACCGCGCCCGCGTCGCGCTCGGCCCGGATGCGCCCCAGCAGCGCGATCTGACCTTCCCGCACGCTGTCGTTGTCGATCTCGCGCGCCTCGGTCTGCGTCTGGTCGCCGCTGCGGTACTTGTTGACGCCCACGATCACGTCCTCACCCCGGTCTATCCGTGCCTGCTTGCGGGCCGCGCTCTCCTCGATTCGCAGCTTGGGCACGCCAGACTCGGTGGCCCGGACCATGCCGCCCAGCCCTTCCACCTCGGCGATCAATTTGCGTGCTTCATCCGCGAGGTCGTGCGTCAGGCGCTCCATCATGAAGCTGCCGCCCCAGGGGTCGACCACCGCCGGAATGCCCGACTCTTCCTGGATGATCAGCTGGGTGTTGCGGGCAATCCTGGCCGAGAACTCGGTGGGCAGCCCGATGGCCTCGTCGAAGCTGTTGGTGTGCAGGCTCTGGGTGCCGCCGAACACCGCCGCCATCGCCTCCACGGCGGTGCGCACCACGTTGTTGTAGGGGTCCTGCTCGGTCAGGCTCCAGCCGCTGGTCTGGCAGTGGGTCCGCAGGGCGCTCGACAGCGGGTTCTGAGGCTTAAATTGCGCCATCAGCTCGGCCCACAGCAGGCGGGCGGCCCGCAGCTTCGCCACTTCGGTGTAGAAATTCATGCCGATGGCGAAGAAGAAACTCAGGCGCGGCGCAAAGTCGTCGATCTTCAGCCCCTTGCCCAGCGCCGCCCGCACGTATTCCAGGCCGTCTGCCAGCGTGTAGGCCAGCTCCAGCGCCCCGTTCGCGCCCGCTTCCTGAAGGTGATAGCCCGAGATGGAAATGGAATTGAAGCGTGGCATGTGCCGGGCCGTGTACTCGATGATGTCGGCGATGATCCGCATGCTGGGCGCGGGTGGATAGATGTAGGTGTTGCGGACCATGAATTCCTTCAGGATGTCGTTCTGAATGGTGCCGGTCAGCTGGTCGAGGCTTGCTCCCTGTTCCTGCCCGGCCACGATGTAGGCGGCCAGGATCGGCAACACCGCCCCGTTCATGGTCATGGACACCGACATCTCTGCCAGGGGAATACCCTCGAAGAGAATCTTCATGTCTTCCACGCTGTCGATGGCCACTCCGGCCTTGCCCACGTCGCCGGTCACGCGGGGGTGGTCGGAGTCGTAGCCCCGGTGGGTCGCCAGATCGAAGGCCACCGAAAGGCCCTTCTGCCCGCCCGCCAGGTTGCGGCGGTAGAAGGCGTTGGATTCCTGGGCGGTGGAGAAACCCGCGTACTGCCGGATGGTCCAGGGGCGGTGGGCGTACATGGTGGCGCGGGGGCCACGGGTGTAGGGCGGCAGGCCCGGCAGGGTGTCGATGTCCAGGCCCTCCACATCGGCGCGGGTGTACAGGGGCTTGAGGGTCAGCCCTTCGGGCAGGGAACGGTTGAGCGTCTCGGGTTCCGCGCCGCGCAGATCCTTGCGGGCCAGCGCCTTCCAGGCCGTGAGGTCGAGGCCGGGAGAATCAGGGCCAGCTCTCTCCGAGTCAGCGGGGCGCACGGTGGCAGCTGTATCAACATCGGGCGGGGTCATGGGGCCTCCTTGAATGCGGCCATGATACCCAACCTTCTGCGTCGGCACGGTGTCTGCCACGCACACCGGGCTGTTCCCAGCGCCGTGACGCGCCAGCGAGAGCAGAACTCAGGCACAATCTTGAGATTGTAAGTTTGGCCCATACCCTGCGGCGTCCCAGCCCGTTGAATGGCGGTGCGCCTGACCGTTCAGCGTTGAACCATCTGCCGCAGGCGACGTTTCACCTCAGGCAGTCGGCCCGTTCCAGCAGCCATCTCATCCAGGCAGCCATCTCAACAGCTCCTGCACCTCAGCAACACGGAGACCCCATGAAGACACCGCTCAAGGCCGCCCTGATCGCCCACCCTGCCCTGATTGCCTGCACCGTTCTGCTCGCCGGGTGCGCCCCCGCCATGCAGGCTGCTACCCCCATCGGCAGAACCGACGCCGCCCCCGGACGCCTGAGCGTGGCCCAGCCCGCGCCGACCATCGGTGCGGGCACGCTGACTCTGAGCAGCCCGCAGTTCGTGAACGGCGGAACCCTGCCACTGGAACAGGTCGGCAGCGGCAACGGCTGCACCGGCATGAACGTCTCGCCCGCCCTGAACTGGAGCGGCGTGCCCGCCGGAGCCGCCGCGCTGGTTGTTACCACCTACGACCCCGACGCGCCCACCGGCAGCGGTTTCTGGCACTGGGTGGCCTACAACCTGCCGGCCAGCGCCACGGGGCTGGCAAAAGGTGCCGGAAGCATGGGCGGCAGCCTGCCCGCCGGTGCCCTGACGAGCAACAACGACGGCGGAACTTCCGGCTACACCGGGGCCTGCCCGCCGGTGGGCGACGCGCCGCACCGCTACGTGTTCACGCTCTACGCGCTCAGCAAGGCGCTGCCGCTGCCCGCCGGAACCAGCCCCGTGTTCGTCAATTTCAACCTCAACGGCTCGGTGCTTGCCAAAACGAGCATCGTCGCCACCTACGGACGCTGAACGCTGAAAAGTTCCAGTTCTGATTTGAAGTAGACGAGTTCATCTCTGGCGACCCAAACGCTCTTTCTACCCCGCTCAATCCAAGATCAAATCAGGATCAGTCAGCAGAATGGACCACCCGGTATTACGAGGTGGTCCATTCATATTTACGCTATTTTATGACGCATTACATCCGCCCGGTTGACCTTGATTCAATCCAAATCGCTTGTGTTTCACCTGAAAAAATGTTTACGGTCCCTTCTCAGCCTTCAACTGTTCGGCTGCACCACCGTAAAGGTCACGCTGGCCTTGCCGTTGACCTTGCCACTCCTGGCGGGCACATCGGTCTTGATCAGCAGGTTGCCTTCCGGGGTGCGCGTGACCTGACCCGTGACCGTGGCGCGTTCGTCGAGGCCGTATTCGCTCAGCTCGAAGCGGGTCGGGCGGTCCTTGGCGTTCTCGAAGGTGTAGGTCACCCTGATTGTTACCGTCGCGGTCTTGGTGCCCTTGCCCTGCACCGTCACGGCTGTCGCGCGGGTGTAGCTCAGGTCGGGGTCGGTGCCCAGGTTCAGGTCTACGGGCGTGCCCGCCGAGGTGGTCTTCACGCCGACCTGACCCACCAGCCGCCCGTCCTCGCGCACCGTGACCGGGCCAGCGGGCAGCTCGGTGTCTGATTTGAGGCGGTAGCCCCGGTTCAGGTTGCCCTTGCCACCGGACAGCGAGAAGCCCACGCCCACCACGCCGAAACGCTCAAAGGTGACTTTGGGGTTCAGGAACGGCAGGCTGACGCTTCCGCTGGCGGGCAGGGTGAACGGCTGCGACAGGGCGTAGCGGTACAGGCCGCGCAACTCGCCGAGGCTGTTGACCTTGGGGGCGGCAGCTGCGGGAGCGGCCTGCGCCACGGCGTCGAACTGGGCATTGCGCTCCAGCGGGTACACCTGACCATTCTGGAGCTGCACCTTTCCGGCAAACAGCTCGGTGGCCTTCACGTCGAAGCTCTGGTCGCTGCTATTGCGGATGTCGGCCAGGGCGGCCAGGGCCAGCGTGCTGCCGGTCAGCTTGAGGGTGTAGCGGGGTGTCCAGCTCAGGGCGCGGGTCAGGTAGGTCAGGACGGGTTTGCCCGCCGCACCGACGACATTGAAGGTGGCCTGCCAGCTGGGCGAGAAGGGGTTGAGCGGCGGCAGCGCGTCGTAGGACAGGTTGGCGGCCTCCACGGTGCGGTACTGCCCCTGCGAATCCCTGATCAGCAGGTCACGGGCACGAATCAGCGTCACGCGCTCGGTCTTGTTGTTTTCGCGCAGGGTGACCATCTGGCCCTCCAGGCTGCTCAGCCAGTTGGCCTGCTGCACCAGCGAGCGCGAGGCCACCTGCGCCCCGTCGAGGTCCAGAGAATCGGGGATGATGGTGCTGTACAGGCTGACCGGCAGGCTCAGGCTGATCTGGCCGTTTTTCACCGCAGCGGCCTGCCTCACCTCACCGAAGCCCGAGTAGATGCGCAGGTCGGCGGCATGAGACATGGTTCCGATCAGCAGGGCGGCGGTGGCGAGGGCGTGCAGTGGTCTGGGCATAGCTCAAGTGTGAGGCAGATCACCTGATGGCATGTGAAAGGCGGCTGACGAAAGATGAGAATGATACCCACTGATGGGGGGTGTCCCAGGCCAACCCGCCCTCCCTAATGGGCAGTCGGCATCAGACCTTGATGAACTCGTCTACGCCCAGCACAAACATCACGGCGCCGCCCACCGGCACCTCCAGCGGCTCGGCCACCATGCCCTCGCCCTGTTCGCCCATCGGCAGGCTCGGCGTGACCAGCCGGGTGCGGGCGCGGCAGGTCTTGCGGACGAGCGCCGTCAATTCGCCCATGCGCTCGTCCTGCACCCCCAGCATCAGGGTGGTGTTGCCCTCGCGTAGAAAGCCGCCCGTCGAGGCCAGCTTGGTCACGTCGAAGGCGTTGTCGGAGAGCGCCCGCATCAGCGTGGCCGCGTCTGCGTCCTGTATGACCGCCATCACAAGCTTCATGGGGGCAGTCTAGCAGATGGGCAAAATCGGCCAGTCAGCGCTGCGCCGCCGGCCACTCGCCCCGCAGCAGATCGAGCTTCACCGAGTCGTAGCGCGCGCCCTGCCACAGCCGCGCCTCACGGACGCGGGCGCACTCGCAAAAGCCGACCCGTGCGGCGGCCCTGAGCATGCGGGTATTTCCGCTCCAGGTGGTGAGCGTGATGACGTGGGCGGGCGTCTGCTCGAAGCACAGGTCCACCCAGGCCCGCAGCGCCTGCGTGCCGTGTCCGCCGCTCCAGTAGGCCGGGTCGAAAATGAGAATACCCAGTTCCAGCCAGCCGCCCGCCTCCGGGTCTTCCCAGTGGCGCGTGACCATGCCGCGCGCAAGACCGTCAATGTCGATGATCTGCATGTTCGGGTCGGGCGGCCTGCTGATGGCCTTTGCCGCGTAGTCGCTGTAGCTCAGCTCTGGCAGGTCGCCGTGAAAATAGGGGCCGTCCCAGCGCTTCCACTCGGCGTCGGGAGTGTCGTGCATCCAGCGCCAGAGTTCGGGCAGGTCGGCAAGGGTCCGGGGGCGAAGCGTCAGGGAAGCGGACATGCCTTCTATTCTGCACCGACGATTGAGGTCAACAGGCACCAACTTGCGGCATCTCTTGACAACCGATATTAAATAGCATAACTTGGCATCGTTAGACAGGAGCTGACATCAGATGACATCAGATGCAACCGAAGTGCTGACGCTAGAAGAGCTGGCGGCGCTCCTGAAGATCAGCGAGACGACAGCCTACGCGCTGGTGCGTACCGGCGAGCTGCCGGGTCGCAAGGTGGGGCGGGAATGGCGCTTTTTGCGTAGCCGGGTGCTGGACTGGCTGGCCCAGGCGGGTCAGGAGGAGACAGGGATGGAACATGGTGTGGTGCAGCGCGACGAACTGGGCGGCGAGTTCAAGGTCGAGGACGGGCGCGAGTATGTGGCGATGTGGCTGCCGATCAGCCGGGCCGAGAAGGCCGCCCATCTCGACAAGGCGGCGCGGGAAGGCGTGAACGTGAGTGAACTGGTGGCGGATTATCTGAAAGCGTGGGCAGAAGCTTGACAACCTCCAGTTGACTGATCTAGAAGGGGCGCTCAGTCAGTTCACCCCCTCTCTTCGGGCTGTACCAGTCCCAACATCCCCCCTCCCGTTCCGGGCTGTACCAGTCAAGGGGGAGGGGCTAGAGGCCAGAGCTTGCCGATTAACCTGACTGAGCTAAAAGTAAGAGGGCGCGTCCATTCAAACGGACTGCGCCCCACTTCATTCATTCACCACTCAATTGAATGTAAACGTCTTCCCTTCTATGTCCGCTGTCACTTCTCCCCCATCCTTCAGCCTGCCGAACAGGACCAGATCGGCCAGCGGGCGGCTGAGTTCGCGCTCGATCACGCGGGCCAGCGGGCGAGCACCCATCGCCGGATCGTAGCCCAGTTCGGCCAGCCGTGCGCGGGCGGCGGCTGATACGTGCAACTTCACGCCGCGCTCGACCAGCTGTGCGGCCAGCTGACCCACGAACTTGTCCACCACCTGTCCCATCACTTCTGTTCCCAGCGACCTGAACACCAGGATGCCGTCCAGGCGGTTGCGAAACTCGGGCGTGAAGGTGCGGTTCACGGCCTCCAGCATCTGCCCGTCACGCGAAACCGGAGAAAAACCCAGTGCCGAGCGGGCGGCGTCGGCGGCCCCGGCGTTGGTGGTAAAGAGGATGATCAACCCGCGCCCGTCCACCTTCTTGCCGGTATGGTCGGTCAGGGTGCCGTGGTCCATGAGTTGCAGAAAGACGTTGTACACGTCGGGGTGGGCCTTCTCGATCTCGTCGAGCAGCAAGACCGAGTGCGGGTTGCGGGCAATGCCGTCGGTCAGC
>JANXWI010000284.1 GCA_025351205.1 Deinococcus sp. | reverse complement strand
GCATGTAGGGGGCCAGCCTGGGCGGCTGCTGGCGCGTGAACCAGGCCAGCTGGGTCGAAAAGACCGGCGCGATGCAGAAGCCCGCCAGAACCAGCCCGGCGGGGGCCAGCCGGGCGGTGAAGGGAACGGAAGCGGCCAGACCGCCTGGCAGAAGTTCGCCCGCAACCGGTCCCGGCCCGCCCAGCAACATCAGGCCGCAGCCGAGCATGGCCCCGCAGGTGGCGAAGATCAGCACCGACAGGGGTGCAAAACGGTTGCCCAGGGCGGCGAACACGAAACGCCCAACGGTCAGGGCCAGCCAGTAGAAACTGGTCAGCAGCGCGGCCTGCGTCCCTCCGAGCCGCAGAAAATAGGTGGTGGCCCAGTTGCCCAGCCCCGCCTCGATTCCGACGTATAAAAAGAAGCACAGGCCGAACAGCGCCAGCGGGCGGCGAGAACCGGGGGCGGTGGGCCGGAGCCGGGCGGAGGGTTCCACCGTTGCCGCCTTTGTTCCGGCCCTCAGATGGCCAGCGGGCCGGGGCCACAGCAGCCGCACGCCCAGCGCCAGCAGCGCCGCCATAGCGGCCATCAGCACGAAAGGTGGCGCGTGCGACCCTCTACCCAGAAGGGTCACGAGAACCGGCGAGACCACCGACCCCACCCCGAACAGCCCGTTGACCAGATTCGACGGCCCCTGACCCAGCTGCGCGAAGGCCAGGTTGAAGCCCGCCGAGAGCGTGCCGTAGCCCAGCCCGCCCAGCACCGCGCCGACCAGCACCAGCGCCCAGGCCGGGGCGAAGGCCACGGCCAGCAGCCCTGTCAGCAGCGTCACGCCGCCCAGCATCAGGCTGCTTCTCAGGCTCAGGCGGGTGAGCAGCACGCCCAGCAGCGCGGTTCCCAGCGCCGACCCCACGAAATGCAGGCTGGACGTGGTGCCCACCGCCGCCACCGACTGCGCGTACTCGCGCCCCAGGTTGGGGTAGGCCGGGCCGTACCCCGCCTGCACCAGTCCGAACATGAAGAAGGCCAGGAAGCCCAGGGCGTACAGGACGGGCAGGGGAGGGGCAGGCGGCTGTGAAGCTGGAGGCGGCTTCGAGCTTAAGGGCGGCTGGGTCACGGCCAGGAGGCTATCACGCCGGTATTGCCTGCCACGGCCTCAGAACCTCGCGGGCGGGACCGGGTTCCCTGGACCGGGCCGCGCCGATGTTCACCGAGGCTTCATCTCCGGCCCTGTCTGGCCGCCTATCCGTCAAATGGCGCATTGCGGCCCTGGCAGATGGGCGTATGCTGACATCTGTTTCGGCCTGCGGGCCTGCCTGCACTGCCTGTCAATTTTCCGCTGCCAAATAAACGTTGCCCTGAGTAAATGTTGCCCCGAGTAAATGTTGCCCCGAGTAAATGTTGCCCCGAGGTAAATTCTTGAACGACTTCAAATCTCTCGTCCCGTATCTGAGGCTTCACAAAAACCAGTACCTGATCGGCACGCTAGCGGTGCTGGGGGCCAACGCCGCCGTGCTGCTGCCCGCCTACTTCTTGGGCCGCGCCATCGACGGGCTGCGGCTGTTTTCGGACGCCAACCCGGCCACCCCCGGCCTGGGCCTGAAAGAACTGGGCCTGCTGGCGCTGGGCATCGTGATCGCCACGCTTGTGTCGGGCGGCCTGATGGTCGGGGTGCGGCGCAGCATCGTGTTCGCCAGTCGCCAGACCGAGTACGAGATCAGGCGCGACCTGTTCGCTCACCTGAGCGGCCTGGACAAGCACTACTTTGACCGCGCCCGCACCGGCGACCTGATGAACCGCCTGACCGGCGACCTGAGCGCGGTGCGCGAGATGATCGGCTTCGGCAGCTGGCAGCTCGCCACGGTGGCCAGCAGCTTTCTGGTGTCGTTCGCCTGGTTTTTTTCCATCAACTGGCGGCTGACGCTCGCAGTTCTGGTGGTGTTTCCGTTCATCATCGGCATTCTGGCGTACCTGGCGCGGCAGGTGTCGATGCGCTACGTGCCAATGCAGGAGCAGAACAGCGCCATCTCGGCCAAGGCGCAGGAGAACTTTTCCGGGGCCAGGGTGGTCAAGGGATACGCCATCGAGGACCGTGAAATTGCGGAATACAAGGTCATGAACTCCGAGCTGATCCGGCGCGCGCTGTTCCTGAACAGAGTGGAAGGCCCGCTGCAAGCCTTCATGAGCCTGCTGATGGGCGTGGCCTACGTGCTGGTGCTGCTGTACGGCGGGCGCATGATCCTGGGGCTGGTGCCTGGCAGCCCGCTCACACTGGGGCAGTTCACCCAGTTCGCCCTGACCCTGGAGCGGCTGGCCTGGCCCATGCTCAGCATCGGGCTGATCGCCAACATGCTCCAGCGCGGTATGGGGTCGTGGGGACGGTTGCAGGAAATCTTCGCGGCGCGCGCACGGGTGCACGACAGCGGGCGCACCGACACCAGCATCACCAGCTTGCAGGGCGATATCCGGTATGAGAACGTGAGCCTGAGTTTCGACGGCAAACAGGTGCTGCAAGGCATCACGCTGCATATTCCGGCGGGGCAGACGCTGGGCATCACCGGCCCCACCGGCAGCGGCAAGACCCTGCTCTCCCAGCTGGTGACCCGCCTGAGCGACGTCTCGGAGGGCAGCGTGAAGGTGGACGGCCATGACGTGCGGAATATTCCGCTCTCCACCCTGCGCGACAACATCGCGGTGGTGCCGCAGGAGCCGTTTCTGTTTTCAGACACCATTGCCAGCAACGTGGCCTTCGGGCTGAACAACGACAACTACCAGCCCATCGAAACCTTCAAGTCGGTGCGCCACACCACGCCCCCCGAGGCCCGAGACGTGCAGCCGGACATGGAGCGGGTGAAACGGGCCGCCGAGATCGCCGGGCTGGCGAGCGAGATCGTGGCCTTTCCGCAGGGCTACGACACCATGCTGGGCGAGCGCGGCGTGACCCTCAGCGGCGGCCAGCGCCAGCGCACGGCCCTGGCCAGAGCGGTGGCCCGCGAGCCGCGCATCCTGATTCTCGACGACAGCATGAGCGCCGTGGACACCGAGACCGAGAGCCGCATTTTGCAGAGCCTGCGGCAGGTGCAGCAGGGGCGCACGGTGCTCCTGATCGGCCACCGGGTGTCCACGCTGCGGCACGCCGACCACATCATCGTGCTCGACGCCGGGCGGATCATCGAGCAGGGTAGCCACGAGGCCCTGCTGGCGGCGGGCGGCCACTACTTTGATCTGGACCGCAGGCAACGGCTGGAGAGCGACCTTGCTGACGTGGACGGGGAAGCTGAGGTAGACGGGGAAGAGGTGGACGGGGCGCGGATGGCTGACAGTGCGCCGAATCAAAACAGTGTCCCCGAGCCGTCCGCACCCAGGCAGGAGGTGAAGCGGTGACTCAGCCCGACGAAGCCTTCCAGAAGGGGTTCGACGCCGGGCTGACCCGCCGGATTCTGGGGTACATCCGGCCCTACCTGCGGCTGGTGGGCGTGGGACTGCTCATGGCGCTCCTGATTGCGGTGGCCAACCCGGCGTTCGGGCTGCTGCAACGCTACGCCATCGACCACACCTTCGGGCCGAACGTGCTGCTGCCGGGGCTGACCCTGGCGGGCAGGCAGCAATTGTTCGCCCTGCTACTCACGGTGGCGCTCGTCTACCTGGGCCTGAAGGTGCTGGAATTCCTGTTCAGGTACGCCCTGAGCGTGAGCATCAACATCCTGGGCCAGCGGGTGCTGTACGACATCCGCGCCGACATCTTCACCAAGTTGCAGCGGTTGCCGCTCAGTTACTTCGACGCTAACCCGGTGGGCCGCCTGATCACCCGCGTGACCAGCGACGTGGACGCCATCAACCAGTTCATCACGGCGGGGCTGGTGGCGCTGATCCAGTCGGTGCTGCTGATCGTGACCTACGTGGTGATCATGCTGAGCATCAACTGGCAGCTGGCGCTGATCAGCTTCGCGGTGCTGCCCGCGCTGTACGTCGTGACCGGCTACTTCCGGGCCAAACTGCGCGACGCCTTCCGCAATACCCGCGTGCAGCAGGCCATCGTGAATACCAAGCTGAACGAGAATATTACCGGCATGCTGACCGTGCAGCTGTTCGGGCGCGAAAACCGCAACGGCGTGGACTTTGACCGCAGCAACCGTTCGCTGCTGGGGGCCAACCTCCGCTCCGTGAGCTGGTTCGCCTACTTTCAGCCCTCGGTGAGCATTCTGGGGTCTGTCGCCAGCGCCCTGGTGCTGTATTTCGCGGGCCGGGCGATTCTGGGCGAGGCGGGCATGGTGGGCGCGGGCATCACGCTGGGAACGCTGGTGGCGTTCAACGGCTGGGTGTCGCAGCTGTTCCAGCCGATTCAGGACCTCGCCGACGTGTTCAACAACCTGCAAGCCGCGATGGCCAGCAGCGAACGCATCTTCGGGGTGCTCGACACGCCCGTGAGCATTCTGGACAGGCCGGATGCCCGGCGGCTGGACCACTTCGAGGGCCGGGTCGATCTGGAGAACATCTGGTTCGCCTACGACGACGCCGTGACGGCGGATACGCCCGACAGCGACGAGCGCTGGACGCTGCGCGGCATCGACATCCATATCGCCCCCGGAGAGAGCGTGGCGCTGGTGGGCGCGACGGGCGCGGGCAAAACGTCCATCACCTCGCTGGTCAGCCGCTTCTACGACGTGCAGCGGGGCGCGGTGAAGGTGGACGGTCACGACGTGAAGGGCCTGGCCCAGCACGACCTGCGCCGCCACATCGGGGTGGTGTTGCAGGACGTGTTCCTGTTCGCCGGAACCATTCAGAGCAACCTGACGCTGGGCAGCGCCGACATTTCGCATGACCGCGTGGTGCAGGCCTGCAAGTACGTGGGCGTCCACGAGTTCATTCTGGGTCTGCCCAACGGCTACGACACCGAGGTGCGGGAGCGCGGCGCGACGCTCAGCACCGGCCAGAAGCAGCTGCTGGCCTTCGCCCGCGCCCTGATTCAGAACCCCGACATCCTGCTGGTGCTCGACGAGGCCACCGCGAGTGTGGACACCGAGACCGAGATGCACATCCAGGACGCGCTGGCCAAGGTGATGCACGGGCGTACCAGCATCATCATCGCGCACCGGCTGAGCACCATCGAGCACTGTGACCGGATCATCGTGATGCGCAGGGGCAAGGTGGTGGAGGAGGGCAGCCACCGCTCGCTGCTGGCCAGGGGCGGCTACTACGCCCGCCTGCACATGTTGCAGTACGCCCAGCCCGATGTAGAGGCGGGCGCGGCAGACTGAAGCCGGATAGAATCATGGCAACCATGTTCCAGCGCCTCCGCCTGTCCAGCCGTAACCGTGTTCCCGTGAAGTCAGATCGGCTCCAGCCAGATCAGCCCCGGCCTGGCCGCCGCTGGTGGCAGGTCGCTCTGGTGTTCCTGGTGCTCGTTCTCGCACTGATCGTCATGTCAGACCAGATGGTTTTGCTGGCCGCACAGGGCCGGCTCTACGACAGTGTGGCCAGCATTCCGGCGCGCAAGGTGGGCCTGGTGCTGGGAACCAGCCCGACCACGCAGGGCCAGCCGAACGCCTACTACGAGGCCCGGCTGAACGCGGCGGCGGCGCTGTACAGGGCGGGAAAGGTGCAGGACCTGATTCTGTCGGGCGACAATTCGACCACATTTTACGACGAACCCACGCGCATGAAATCGGGGCTGGTGGCGCGTGGCGTGCCTGCCGGGCATCTGTTTCTCGACTACGCGGGCTTCCGGACGCTCGATTCGGTGGTGCGGGCGCAGGGCGTCTTCGGCTTAACAGAGGTCACGGTGATCTCGCAGCGCTTCCACAACGAGCGGGCGGTGTTTCTGGCCCGGAGCAAGGGCCTGGACGCCATCGCCTTCAATGCCGACGATGTGACGGGCGCGGCGAACCTGCGCAGCACGGGCCGCGAGTGGCTGGCGCGTACGAGTGCCGTGCTGGACGTGAAGGTGCTCAACACGCAGCCAAAGTTTCTGGGCGAACGCGTGCAGATTCCGTGATGGACTGAGCCTGGAAGACTTCGACTGCGTTGAACGCGTCCATACGTCCAGCGCATCTTTTGCAGGCATCATTGGACCATGTTCCGCTCGACCTCTGCTCCGCTCGCCGCGCTCGTGGCCGTCGCTGGCAGCGTTTCGGCCCTGCCTCTGAACAGTCCTGCCCCCACGTTCACGCTCCCAGACGCTGCTGGACGGCCCTGGAAGCTGGCCGACCACCTGGGGCGCGAACGGCTGCTGGTGGTGAGCCGACCCCCGGCGGCGTATCTGGATGAGATGGCAGCTCAGGCCGGGCTGCTGCGAGACCGTGACCTGCGGGTGGTGGCGCTGCTCGCGCCCGGTGACGCGGCACTGAAACGCCCGTCTACAGCCACGTTGACCCTGCTGGCCGATCCCGGCGGCAGGGTGGCCGCCCAGTATGGCCGCGCCGCCTTCATCGGCAAAGACCGGGGCGTGAAGGCCAGCTATTCGGCCCCGCCGAGCCTGAGTGACGTGCTGGCGCTGATCGACACCATGCCCATGCGCCAGCAGGAGCAGCGGATGCGGGGGCGATGAGTGACGTACTATATCTGTACGCATACTGTACATTTAGATCATGACCCAGCTGAACATTACACGCCTGCGAACCCACCTGCGGGAAGCCATTGAGCAGGTGAGGGCCGGTGAAGACATCGAGATCGTGCAGAACGGTGTGGTGGTGGCCGCGCTGGTCAGCCCGGAGCGTCTGCGCCCCCGGATCGTGACGCCGAACACGCGGGCGGCAGAGGCCCTGGCCATCCAGATGAGGCAGCAGCGGGCCGCACTGCTGGCACCGGAAACGCCGCTGCCCCCACTGGCTACCCTGAGTCCGCAGCAGGCCGCGTCTCTGCTTGAAGAAGTGAGGTGGCACCGTGAGCACGGAGACGACTGAGTGCCCCGCCGCCTGGCCTTCGACAGCGACGCGCTGATCTATGCGGCCACCGCAGGAGGTGAGGGGGCGCAGTCTCACGCCGACGCGTTGAGAACTGCTCTGCTGTCTGGCCCACCCTTCACCCACTGCGGAAGTGTGCTGCTGCTGCCCGAGGTGCTTAGCAAGCCTATCCGGCTGGGCCTGAATGCCGAATCGGAATTGCTCCAGACGTATCTGAACCGGCTGGAACTGGTGGAGATCAGCACCGACCTCGCCGTACTGGCAACCCAGCTGGCCGCCGCCTACCGACTGAAAGCGCCGGATGCCCTGCACCTTGCCAGTGCTGTTCACGCGGGGGCAGACGCCTTCGTGACCAATAACCGCAAGGATTTCAGGCAGGCGGAGATTCTGGAGTTGCAGGTGCTGTACCCGGAGGAGGTGAGGGAGGGTGTCTAAGTGTCGAGGAGGCCATACACTGTGAGCGTAGATGATTTGTCTGTGGAGAAAAAGCTGCTGTACGCGGCATTTCTCGTGCCACCCCCTGCGGATATCTCTGGTCCCGAACCCTACGAGATGACTGAACACGAAAAACGTTTTTTGCTGCGCCAGCCGCTTGATGACCTGACTGCCGAACATCTTCACAATTTCATTTTCAATATTGGAGTGATACAGTGGCCCTCTATAATATATTTTATGCCGCGTTTAATTGAAATCACTTTAAGTGAGCAATTGAACGAATCTGATGTCCACAGTGTTTACTTCTTTCTAGATTCAGTAAATGATAAGCTGACAGAAAAGCAAAGAACTGGTCTGCGGCAATATGGGGAGGTGTTTCAGAAAAAGCGTAAGAAACGCGGTCATATCAAAGGACACAAGGAGTTTCTGAAACTGTTTCTCTTATTATAGAGAGAAGCTGCCTATTCCGCAATCAGGCGGCTTCCATCCATGTCAAACGGTGAGCAGCGGCACTTCGGGGAAGTCGCCGTAGTCACGGGTATTCAGGGTCAGTAGGGCGTACCCGCCCACGCTGGCATGTGCGCCCACCAGAAAATCGGTCAGAATGCGCCGTGGTAGCCCGCCACCGCTGGCCTGTCGACGTTGGGCATAGGCGGCCTGGGCCTGCCCCGCCCGCTTCCAGGCCGTCAGGGGCATGTCGGGGTCGGCCTGCACGCCGTACCCGGCCAGCAGCGCGTCCAGATCGGGCCGCCAGCCGCACAGCTCGGCGTACACCGCGCCGCACACCACCAGTCGGCCTCTGGTGTGCAAGCTGTCGAGCACCGCTACCAGCCGTGGCGCGGTGGCCTCGGCGTTCCAGAGGGCGAGCAGGATGTTGGAATCCAGGGCGGTGACGCTCAGGTGTCGCCCGGCGCAGCATCAGTGGGCAGCACGGTGATGTTCGGATGCAGCGGGGCCGCGTCCAGGGCGGCACGTTCGGCGTGGCCGTGACGCAGGCTGTCGATGGCGCTCACGGCGCTCCAGTCAGCAGCCAGCTCAGTCAGCCCCACCATGCCTGCGAAGCTGGGCGTGTCTCGCTGCGGATACAGCACCACCGCGCCGTTCTCGACCTCGAAGCGCACCCGGTCGCCGTCTTGCACGCCCAGCCGTTCCCGAATCTCACGGGGAAGCGTCACCTGACCTTTGCTGGTGATCTTGGCACTGACCGTCATACGGTAATGATAGGCCTTACCGGCGCTCCGTGAATGCAGACTCTACTCGCCAGGGCTAAATGCGTCTGACCCGGCGCTGAATCAGGCCAACCTCAGTCCGTCACCGCCCCCAGCGCCGCACTCCCCACCTGTTTGGCATACTTCGCCAGCACGCCGCGCGTGTACCGGGGCGCAGGCGCGACCCACGCGGCGCGGCGGCGCGAAATCTCGTCTTCCGGCACGTGCAGCGTCAGCTCGCAGGTCTCGGCGTTCAGCTCGATGGTGTCGCCCTCGTGTACCAGCGCAATCGGCCCGCCCACGTAGGCTTCCGGGGCCACGTGGCCTACCACCAGCCCATAGGTGCCGCCCGAAAAGCGCCCGTCGGTGATCAGCCCCACGCTGTCGCCCAGGCCCTTGCCGATGATGGCGGAAGTGGGCGACAGCATCTCGCGCATGCCCGGCCCGCCTTTCGGCCCCTCATAGCGGATCACCAGCACGTCGCCGGGGTTGATCTGCCCCGCCATGATGGCGTGCATGCTTTCTTCTTCGCTTTCAAAGACGCGGGCCGGGCCGGTGATCTTGATGCTTTTCAGGCCGCTGATCTTGGCGACGCTGCCCTCGGGGGCCAGGTTGCCGCGCAGGATCGCCAGGTGGCCCTGCACGTACAGCGGATTGGAATACTCGTGAATCACGTCCTGCCCGGCGTTGGGGGCGTCGGGTTCGTCTGCCAGATTCTCCGCGATGGTCTTGCCGGTCACTGTCAGGCAGTCGCCGTGCAGCAGCCCGGCCCTGAGCAGCATCTTCATCACGCGCGGAATGCCGCCCACGTCGTGCAGGTCGGTGGCCACGTATTTGCCACTGGGCTTCAGGTCGCAGAAGACTGGCGTGCGCTCCCGGATGCGCTCGAAGTCTTCCAGGCCGAGCGGAATGTTGGCCGAATGGGCAATCGCCATCAGGTGCAGCACGGCGTTGGTGCTGCCGCCCACGGCCATGATGACCGTGATGGCGTTCTCGAAGGCCTCTTTGGTCAGAATATCGAGCGGCCTGATGTCGTGCTCGATCATGTGCAGCAGGGCGCGGGCACTGTCGGCGCTGCTCGTGGCCTTCTCGGCGTCGATGGCGCTCATGGTGGAGCTGAAGGGCAGGCTCATGCCCATCGCCTCAAACGCGCTGCTCATGGTGTTGGCGGTGTACATGCCGCCGCAGGAGCCATTGCCGGGACAGGCTTTGCGTTCGATCTCGTCAAATTCCTCACGGCTCATCGTGCCCGCACCCAGGGCACCCACCGCCTCGAACACACTGACCAGCGTCAGGTCTTTGCCGTCGTGGTGGCCAGGCTTGATGGTGCCGCCGTACACGAAGATGGCCGGGATGTTCAGGCGGACAATGCCGATCATGGCCCCCGGCATGTTCTTGTCGCAGCCGCCCACCACCAGCAGCCCGTCGTGCGACATGCCCCGGCTGACGGTCTCGATGCTGTCGGCGATCACCTCACGGCTGACCAGGCTGCACTTCATGCCCTCGGTGCCCATGCTGATGCCGTCGGACATGGTGATGGTGCCGTAGACGTGCGGCATTCCGCCGCCCTCCCTGATGGCGTCCGTGACGTGATCGGCCAGCTCGCCCAGCCCGTTGTTGCAGGGCGTGATGTTGCTCTGGGCGTGCGCCACCCCGATGATGGGCTTCTCGAAGTCGCCGTCCTGAAAGCCTACCGCCCGCATCATCGAGCGGTTGGGCGCGCGCTCGTCACCCTGGGTGACCTGATGGCTGTTCCAGTTGAGCCTGGTCTTCGTGACGGGGGCCTTCTTGGCAGTGTCGGTCATGATTGATCAGTTTAGCCCCTGGCGGTGGGCCAGGGTGTAGCGCGCGTCAGACAAGCGCTATCTGTAAATGGGAGCGGTGATCAGCCCCTTGTTCGCTTCTATCGTCACTTCGGGCCATTCCACCGGGCTGCGCGTCGCTTTGAGATACAGGGTCACCGGCCTGGACGGGTCGTAGCGCACCGCCGTGACCGCGCCGCCCGCGAGCAGCGCCGCGTCCGGGCTTCCGCCCTGCCTGACCGTGACCGAAACGCCGCGCAGGGTGTCTTCCAGCACGTCTGGAACGCTGCTGGTGGGGTCAGCGCCGAGCAGTCCGTTTGAGGGAAAGGTTACGAAGAGGTCGGCAAAATACACCAGAAAATTGGCGTCCGGGTCGAAGTGCGTCAGTGCTCTACCCAGGGTGTCATCTTGTACGCTCAACGTGGCCCCGTCGTTGCGGAGGGTGTAGTCGCGGCACGACACGAGGTACGGTGCCGGGCGGCTCTCCTGGGCCACGCCGTCGTTCCAGACGAGTGCGCCGCCCCTCGCCACCCGCCCCTGGTTGGCGCAGATCAGCGCGAGCTGCTGGCCGCCCGGCATGAAGAGCGCGTCAGCAGAAATACTGGCGCGCGTGGTGGCGGGCGCACAGGCGGTCAGGCCCAGTGTTGCCAACCCCAGTGTTGCCAGCCCCAGTGTTGCCAGCCTCAGCCTCAGGAGCAGGGCGGCGGCTGGCCCGCGAAGAGGTCTGGAAAAGCGGCGCGGGGCTGAAGTGGTCATGACCGCAGGCTAGAGGGGTGAGCGTCAAGAAAGCGTAAACGCGGCTGATCCGCTGGTGCGTGGGCGGCTGGACGCGTCAGGTGCTGAGCGGGGCGTGAAGCCACACCCGTTCGGCCACCTGCGGCCCACAGTGCGAGACTGAATCCGCATCAGGCCCAAAAAAATCCATCCAGCGGCGTGCTGGATGGATTCACACTTGACGGATCGGTCCTGTGCTGGAGCGTGTCGCGCGGGGTGTACACCTGTTCAGGGCTACCGTTCCGGCGTGGTCTTGCTGAGCGCCTCACTGAGCTGTGAGGTTGCCGCCCGGACGCGGCGCGTGATGGCGGCGCTGCCTGGTTGCGCCAGCAGAGCGTCTACCGCTTCCGTGCCCAGCCACTGGCTGTAGGCCAGCCGCGCGGTCTGCGGGCGTCCGTCCTGAGACGCCAGCCGGGCACGGCTCAGCAGGGCGCGCAGGCGGGCCGTCTGGGCGTCCCGGCTGGCGCTGAGCTGTTGCCGCTGGTCGTCGCCCAGAAGCGCCAGCAGCTGCGAGTTGAGCACGTCCGCTGCCGAAACCGTCTGTGCTGTCCCTGGCTGAACAGCCGCGCGGTTTGCCCCTTCCAGCACGGCGCGAATCGCCGTCGTCTGGGCGGGCGTCAGGTTGAGCGCCTGGGCCAGTCCTTCCAGCTGACGCAGGGTGACCAGCAGCTCCAGCACAGGTCTGAGCGCGTTCAGGCGCGGATCGGTGCTGGCATAGGGATTCATGGAAGAGGGTTGGGGAGAGAAGGTCTGAGCAGGCAAGGTCTGATTGGGTGAGGTCTGGGCAGGCGAAACAGGCGCGAGGCGAACAGGCGACTGTGCCAGGAAAGATTGCGACTGGGCTGTGGTCAACGAGACGACCAGCAGCCCAGCAGCGAACGTGACTGTATTGACAACCCTGGGGATGACCCTACTCTTCATGACCTTACTGTGGGGGCGAAACCTGAATGTCTTCTGACCTGAGATTTCGTGTCAGGAGACGTTCAGCCATCGGCCCTCCCCTTTTTTCTACTTCGACAGCCGCAACCGGGTCAGGAAGGCGGTGGTCTCGGGCCGAACCGCTGTGCCCTGCACCGGCAGGAAGTTGTCGGCGCGGCGCGGCTGTGCCTTCTGGCCGAGCGACAGCCCGTCCAGACGCTCGTACCACTTGTAGGCCTGCACGTTGACCCCGGCGCTGCGGGCGGCGTCGATCACGGCCCGGTAGGCGGTGTGGGCCTGCTTGGCGGCAGACAGATACTCCATGTTCTGATAGCTGGTGATGGCCCCGGCGAACTGGCCATCGGCGTTTTTGGCCGCCGCAGTCACCGCCTGCACCTTGTCCTTGCCTGCCTGCTGTACCAGCTCCAGCACGGCGTTGGCGTTGTTCAGGTAGGCGGAGGTCAGGTAGCGGTACTGGCTGTCGAGGTTGAACTGCCCGAAGCCCCGCGTCAGGTCGTTGTACGACATCACGGTGTTGCTCATGTCGCCCGCGTTGACAAAGGTGAACGGACCGCTCGGGCCATACTCGGTGTTGCTCTCCGAGTCGTAGCCGTCGTGGGGGTGAGACAGGCTGAAGTGGTGCCCGACCTCGTGGGTGATGGTGTCGGTGAAACCGTAGCCGAAGTCCTTGTTGAGTTCTGGGGTCAGGAAGCTGTACACCAGCGCCTGGGTTCCGGTCACCCCGTCGTCGATGGCGACGCCCAGCAGACCGGGCTGGGTGTTCTGGTTGTCGTTGAAGGCAAAGATCGGCACCTGATAGGCCGCCTTGTCCTTGTACTGGTCGCGCAACTCGTTCAGGCCGATGTTGAACAGGCGGTCCCCGGTGGCGTCGGCGCGGTCAGGCGAACACAGCACGGGCGGCAGCTTGGGGTCCGGATTCGGCTGGGGAAACAGGCACTTGTAGGCGTCGAAGATCGGGCCGGTGAGCGGCGCTTCTCTGAGCGAGTTGCTGAACGTGGCAAAAGGCTGAAGAACTTTCAGGCGCTCCTGCGACAGCGCGCCGTTGAAGACCGTGGTGGGCGCGGGCGCGCCAGCACCCTGCTTGAAGGCCACATTCAGGTTGATGTTCTCGGGCATGTCGGGGGGCGTCAGCTCGGCGCGGTAGATCGGTGAGGGCGTGAACAGCAGATCGACGGCCACGTAGCGCGCCACCCGTGCCAGGTCCGGGCCGACCTTGGTGAAGGGCCGGTAGGTGGCCTTGCGGGTTCCGTATTCCCAGATGGGCGGCATCCGGTAGTCGGGCACGCCGTCGCCGTCAACATCGGCGTTGCTGATGTCCCAGCTGGTGGTCCAGGCTTCGGGATTGGCCGACAGGTCGTAGAACCACACGCGCTGGGTCTTGCCGCCCGCTCGCGGGGTGCCGCCCCAGGCGTTGGTGCGGCGCGAGGCCTTGGCCCCGAACGGAGATTTGGTATCGCTGTCGGCGGCGTCGGTGCGGGTGAAGCTGTGAAACTTGAAATCGCTGCGCCCGTACCAGTTCACCAGAAAAATCGTGTACTGGCTGCTGTCCACCCCGGTATCGTTGGCGTGGTCGGCCAGCCAGTTCTCGGCCAGCACGCCGTCAATCTCCAGGTTGCCGGTGATGGGCTGGGCGATGTTGCTGGCCGGAGCCGCGCAAGCGGGGGCCGAGCCGTCTTTGGGAGTGTTCTGGCAGTTGTACGCCTTCTGGTAGTAGGTCAGCGGTTTCTCGGTGCCCACGTCCTTGCTCGTCAGATAAGAGAAGAAACCGTCCTCGAAGCTTTTGTTGGCATACACGAAGTTGTAGTCGTAATCGAAGGTGTTGCCTGTCGGCTCCAGCGTGCCGTAAGCCGAGGGAATACGGGCAATGTTGCGGCCCGTGGCAGGCATGATGTCGCCAAAGTCGCTTACGTTCACATCTTTTGGCCCGGCCACCTGCCCAGGCGCGGTGGGCCGGTACCCGACCAGCACCACATTGATCTTCAGCTTGCTGTTGATTTCCTTCTTCTGGCCGGGAGCGAGTGTACTCAGGTTAAAGGTGCTGGGATCGGAGGGCGCCGTGTTCCCACCACAGGCCGCGAGAATAAGCGAGAGGCTGAGCAATGACAGTGTGCCGAGACGTGAATTCATGGATTCTCCTCAGATGTGCAACACAACCGCTTCATTTCATGAGTTAAAGGTATAGAACTCTGGAAGACCAGACTGTCCTATACAGCAGACCTCGCCGTGTCTATTGATGGCCCCGTTTCGAGACTGACCGACACCGATTTTTCTGACAACGCCCCTCCTGATCTGCGCCAGTTTAACGCAGACACAGGATTCGTCAAAATGAGCTTTGCAGCAAAGCTTCATGAAAGGCCAATACAAAGCAGTCCAGCACCCTATATAGACTGCCGGACCATTTTCTACTGCCCAATCATCAGCACGGTGGCCCCACGTACCGGCGTCAACCTGCGGGCCTGGCCTGCCGGAACCTGATAACTCTCGCCCGGCTTCAGCTGCACGAAGTCGCCGTGTGGTAGGTCCAGAATCAGTGAGCCTTCCAGACAGACGTACCAGCAGGCCGCCTCACCGCCGTCCTGGCCCGTGCTCAGGTGCAGCACGCTCAGGCCGCCGCCGGGCAGTTCCAGGGCGCGTTCGGGGCTGGACTGCGCCAGCCGGATCAGGTGCAGCGAGTCGGGCATCAGGGCGGCCAGAGGCAGGCGAACGGGTCTGAAAGAGGGCGGGTCGTCTTCTTGAGCAGGGAACGGGACAGGTTCTGAATCGAGAAGTCCAGTACCGATGACCACAGCGTCTTGATCCTCTCCCATTCGGACGGAGAGGGTGAGACAGGGTGAGCTGACTGGGCATCCAAGAAAACAAATCTGAAATGCCCACAACCCTTCACTACTCGCCCCGTGCGGCCTGATTCAGCTTCTTGCTGGCCTGCAAGGCCATGCCCTTGGCCTTCTTCACGTCCAGGCCCAGGCCGGGGGCGACCTCTTCCACCTTGCGGCCCTGTTCGCGGGTGGCCGTCACCAGTGCCCGCTCCTGCTCGGACAGCACGCCCAGGTGCGCCTTCAGGTCGGCCCAGGCCAGCGCCACTTTCGCTGGAGCTTTGGCCGCAGCCGTTTTGGAGGTGGGCTTTTTCGGGGCCGCTGTTTTGGCGAGACCCTTCTTGGCCACAGGCTTTTTAACCGCAGACTTGAGCGGGCTGTGAATCGCCATGCCGCCCTCGACCAGCGAGACCGCTGGGCGGGCCGGAGTCTTGCGGGCCGGGGCTTTCCTGCTGGCTGCGGATTTGCTGGCCGATGTTTTGCTCACGGTTGTCCCCTTGCCCGTCGCTTTTCTGGGCGCGGCTTTCTTCGGGGCCGCCTTGCCTGGTTTCTTCTGAGGCTCCTTGCCGCGCTCCTCCAGAATGCTGCGGGCGTCTTCTGGCAGCAGGTCCGCGCCGCTCTCCTCGCCCTTGCGTAGCGTGGCGTTGCGCTCGCCGTCGGTCAGGTACGGCCCGAATCTGCCGCTCTTGAGCAGAATGGCCGTGCGGTCCGGGTATTCGAAGGTCCGGAGCGGTCCGGCCACCGCGCTGCCGCGCCCCTTGAAACGCGGCTGCCTGAACGCCTCCTCGGCCTCCGGAATGGTCACGCTGAACAGCCCCTCGTGCGAGGCGATGCTGCGGCTGTCCGTGCCGCGCTTGAGGTACGGGCCGAACTTGCCGTTCAGTGCCCAGACCTCCTCGCCCTCGCTGACGCCGACCAGCCGGGGCAGGGTCAGCAGCTTCAGGGCGCGAGCAAGCGTCAGAGTACTCAGGTCGTCGCCGGGAAACAGGCTGGCGGTGCGGGTGGGCGGCAGGGTATCGCCGAGCTGCACATACGGCCCGAAGCGCCCGGCCTTACCGATCACACTCAGGCCCGACTCGGGGTCAGTTCCCAGCGGGTGGTCGCCGCTCGGGCGGCTGAGCAGGTCGAGCGCCAGCGACAGGGTCAGCTCGTCGGGGGCCAGTTCGGCGGGGATGTTGGCCTTCACCTCGCCCTGGCTCATGTACGGGCCGTAGCGCCCTACCCGCACCTCGATGCCGCTGCCCACCAGCCTGGGCACCTCGATGGTCGCCACGGCGCGCGCGTCAATGGCCGCCATCTGGGTCTCGATCAGCGGATGAATGCCCATGCCACCGTTTTCGCCCAGATAAAAGCTTCGCAGGTAGGGTACGCGCTGCTTGCGGCCCCCGGCGATCTCGTCGAGGTCCTCTTCCATCTTGGCGGTGAAGTCGTAGTCCACCAGCCTGCCGAAATGGTGCTCCAGCAGCGCCGAGGTGGCAAAGGCCGTCCAGGTCGGGACCAGCGCCGACCCCTTCTTGGCCGCGTAGCCTCTGTCCTGAATGGTCCCGATGATGCTGGCGTAAGTGCTGGGCCGCCCGATGCCCTGGGCCTCCAGGCCCTGCACCAGACTGGCCTCGGTAAAGCGGGCCGGGGGCTGGGTCTCGTGGCCGCCGGGCGTCATGACCTTGCCCATCACGTTCTCGCCCACGCGCAGGGGCGGCAGAATCACCTCGCGGTCTTCCAGCGCGGCGTTGGGGTCGTCACTGCCTTCCACGTAGGCCCGCAGAAAGCCGGGAAAATCGATGGCGCGGCCCGAGGCGTTGAGCAGCACCTTCTGGCCGTCTGCTATCTGGCCGCTCAGGCGCACCTGCATCCGGCGGCCCCTGGCATCGGCCATCTGCGAGGCCACAGTGCGCTTCCAGATCAGGTCGTACAGGCGCCAGCCGTCGCCGTCCAGTTCGCCGCGCAGGCTGTCGGGCGTGCGGAAAGACCCACCAGCGGGCCGGATCGCCTCGTGGGCCTCCTGGGCGTTCTTGGACTTGGCGGCGTAGAGGCGCGGCTGCGGCGACAGGTAGGCGTCGCCATACATGCTCTTCACCTGGCTGCGGGCGGCGTTCATGGCCTCGGCGGACAGGTTGGGGCTGTCGGTGCGCATGTACGTGATGTAGCCGCCCTCGTACAGCTTCTGCGCGGCCCGCATGGTGCGCTGCGCCCCGAAGCCCAGCTTGCGTGAGCCTTCCTGTTGCAGCGTGCTGGTGATGAAGGGCGGGTACGGCTTCTGGGTGAACGGCTTTTCCTCGGCGCTCGCTACCGTCAGCTGGCTGCCCGTCAGCTTGCTCGCCAGCTCTCTGGCCTGCGCCTCGCTGAGGGTGACCACCGCTGCGGGCTTGCCGTCCGGTCCAAGTTTCAGCTTGCCGGTGGCCGCATCGAAGTCGCGTCCCTGAGCCAGCCGCACGCCGTCCAGCTCGCTCAGGCGGGCCGGAAAGCTGGCCTGATCCGCCGTGACGCACGTGGCCTCGATGTCCCACCAGCTGCCCGACACGAAGCGCATCCGCTCCCACTCGCGCTGCACCAGCAGCCTTGTCGCCACGCTCTGCACCCGGCCCGCCGACAACTTGGGCGCCACCTTGCGCCACAGCACCGGGCTGACCTCGTAGCCGTACAGACGGTCCAGCGCGCGGCGGGCCTCCTGCGCCTCGACCAGGTTGGTGTCGATGTCGCGCGGGTTGGCAATCGCGGCCAGAATGGCCTCGCGGGTGATCTCGTGAAACACCATTCGCTTGACCGGCACCTTGGGCTTGAGTTCCTGAAGCAGGTGCCAGGCGATGCTCTCGCCCTCGCGGTCATCGTCGGTGGCCAGAATCAGTTCGTCGGCGTCGGCGGTCAGGCGCTTGAGTTTGGCGACGTGCTGCTTCTTGTCGGCAGACACCACGTACAGAGCTTTGAAATCGTCCTCGACGTTCAGCCCCAGCCGCGCCCAGGCCTCGTTCTTGTACTTCTCGGGAATCTCGGCGGCACTTTTCGGCAGGTCACGGATGTGCCCGATGCTCGACTCCACCGTGTACCCCTTGCCGAGGTACTTCTCGATGGTGCGGGCCTTGGCCGGAGATTCGACGATCACGAGGGTATTGGTCATGGGGTGGGGGTCTTGGACGGGCCGGGCGGAGCCGCTTTCACATGTGAAAGGCGACACAACTTCCGGCTGTCGGCGTCACGGTATCACAGGGCGTCTGTCTGTACTGCACAGGTCGTCTCAAAGGCGGGAACGGGGGAGAACAGGGCTGGTGGGTGGGCCGCCCAATCGGCTGCACGTGCCGTCCGGGCACGCCGTCTGGGGTCCGGGTATGAAGTTTTTCACAGCGCCCAGCGCGTCTTTAACTGGCCTTCATGGACCGTGCTACAGTTCGCAGGATGCGGCAGATCGGCCATTCTCAGCGCGGCCCAGTTGCGCGGCGCACCCCAGTCGCGCGGCGCGGCGTCCACACGCGCGGCAGTCTGGGGAGCGGCGTGCTGGCGTTGCTGCTGGCCGCCGCCGGGCTGGTGCTGGTATTGCCGCTGCCCCTGGTACATGCCCCGGCGCTACCCCACGCCACGCTGCTGGTGCTCGGGGCGGCCCAGTACAACGGGCGTCCCAGTCCGGCCTTCCGGCAGCGGCTGGACCGGGCGCTGGCCCTGTACCGGGCGGGCGGGGTGCGGCACATCGTGGTCAGCGGCGGCGTGGGCACGGGGGACCGCTACTCGGAGGGCGCGGTGGGCCGGCTGTATCTGGCGCGGCGCGGCGTGCCGATCAGCCTGCTCAGTGCCGAGACCCGCAGCCGCAACACGCTGGAAAACCTGCACAACAGCCGCGCGCTGCTCGCCACCGCATCTGGCCTGGAAGCCGTCACGCTGGTCACCGACGAGGCCCACGCCCCCCGCGCCCTGGCCCTGGCCCGCGCCGCTGGCCTGAACGCCGACGTGAGCAGCATTCCACTCGGCGCAGGCCGGTGGCGCTACCGCCTGCGCGAGAAACTGGCGCTGCTGGCGTATACGGTGCTGGGTATAGGCAGTGGGGGCTGAGGCGTGGAGGCATTGAAAAAGTAAACAAATGTTTTACCCCTCGCCCCTTGTGGGAGAGGGGCGCTGCGCAGCAGCGGGGTGAGGGGGCGTCCCAGTGAGCCGATACTCATCCCGCCCTACGGCTCGAAGCTGTCCTGAAAGGCGTACCTGTCGCCCCGCACCCAGTAGTTGACGTAGCTGGCCCGCCTCGCGCCGCTGTAGGTGGTGCGCCGCAGCAAAAAGGCGGCGGTCCCCAGCGGAACGCGCAGCAGGTCGGATTCTTCCTGGCGCAGGTTGACGGCCTCCAGGCTCTGTTCCACGCGGGTCATCGGCACGCCCATGCTCACCAATACCTCGTGAATGCTCTCGGCGGCAAGATCGTGGCTGAGCAGCGATCCTGCCAGTGTGGCGTCGATGTAGCGCTTCTCGATCACCAGCGGTTCCTGCCCGGCAAAACGCAGGCGATGCAGAAAGATCACCGGGTCGCCCGCCTGCACCTGAAGCACGTTCGCAATTTCCGGGGTGGCGGCCAGCTGCATGCTCTGCAAGATCTTGTTGTGCTGATCGGGGTCGCGCGCCCATTCCTTGAAGGGCCGCACCCGGAACATGCCCTGCCGGAAGCGTTTGCCGGTGGGAAAGGTGCCCGCCCCCTGCACCCGGTACACGTAGCCCTCGCGCTCCAGTTCGTCGATGGCGCGCCTGGCCGTCATGCGCGAGACCTCGAATTCGCGGGCCAGCTGAGGCTCACTGGGCAGCGGAAACCCTTCCGAGTAGTTTCCACCCAGCAGCCGATCTTTCAGGGTGGTCTTGATCAGTGGGTACTTGGCCATAATCTCTCCCGGGGTGCGTGCAGCGTGAACGTGACGAGGCGTGGTGCTGGCCCGCCGGGCGGGGTTCCGTCTCCACCGGGAGCACCCCGGCGCGTGACCGGAGGGAGTGCCCGAAAAAGTGGACCATGTGCGCCGCGCACCATCTGTCTATCCGAATCAACGTGATCCTTCCCCGAATCAGTATGAGGCGAACACCAGAGCCTTCCTTAGCTCAGCTTAATCTATTCGTGTACTCAGGACACGTACGTTTGCAGACGGTGGCCGCTCAAGCCTGTTCCCGGACCGGATACATGACACGAAAAGCGGGAATAAACCTGGCGATTGTCCGGCGCTGGCACTTTTCAACCGCCGATATGCGACATCTCGACCTTCGGCCCGGCCTGCTGATCGGTCATCTCCCCGCGCTCCTCGGAGTAGCGGTCACGCCTCCGGCTCCAGGTCTGGACCAGCAGCGCCGTCAGTTCATCGTCGCCCGCGCCGCCTCGCAGCGGGCCGCGCAGGTCGAGGCCGCCTACGGCGAACAGACAGGTGTACAGCACGCCCACCGCCGACAGCCGGGCACGGGTGCAGTCGCCGCAAAAGGGGCTGGTGACGCTGGTGATCAGCCCGGCCTCGTGGCCCTGCGCGTCCACGTAGCGGGCGGCCACCTCGCCCCGGTAGTGGGCCTGCGCGGGCCTGAAGTCTCCGCCCAGCTGCGCCAGCACCTCGCGCGGCGGCACCACGGCGCCTAAGTTCCAGCCGTTGTGGTTGCCCACGTCCATAAATTCGATGAATCTCAGCACGGCCCTGTCTTTCAGGGCGGCCCACAGCTCGCCCAGTACGCTGTCGTTGACCCCGCGCTGCACCACGGTGTTGATCTTTACGCCCAGCCCCGCCACCAGAGCGGCCTCGATGCCGTCGAGCACTTTGTCCGGATGAACACCCAGGCCGTTCATGCGCCCGAACACCTCCGGGTCGAGGCTGTCTAAGCTCACGGTCACGCGCTTCAGGCCCGCCGCTTTCAGGTCTGCGGCCAGGCGCGGCAGCAGCAGCCCGTTGGTGGTCATGGCGATGTCCTGCACGCCGTCTATGCTTCCCAGGCGGGCGATCAGCTCGGGCAGCCCTTTTCGCAGCAGCGGCTCGCCCCCGGTGATGCGCAGCTTGTTGACGCCCAGCCCCACGAACAGGCGGCTCAGGCGCTCCAGTTCCTCGAAGCTGAGCAGCTCTGCACGCGGCAGAAAGGCGAAGTCGGGGCCGAACACCGAGGCAGGCATGCAGTAGGTGCAGCGCAGGTTGCAGCGGTCCGTGACCGACAGCCGCAGGTCGCGCAGCGGGCGGCCCAGCTGGTCGGTCAGAAGGTGGTCGCCCGCCGGGGCAGGCCGTGAGGTTGGCAGTGGGGACACGCCCAGCAGGATACGCGCCCGCAGTGCGCCCGCCTGTGACGGGGCACGGCATTCGCTTCATCTTCAGGCTTTTTTGAACCCGCACGCCTTTTTGAACCCAGACTTTTTGAACCCAGACGCCTTTTTGAACCCGGTCCAGGCTGCGGAGTACCAGGGCGGTAACCCAACCCAAACGCGGCCCGTGAGCCGGTAGAGTGTGTGCAATACAAATCCTGTCGCCTCCACCCGGCCTCTGTCACACGTTCTGACCACGCGGGCAGATGAAGCAGGTGGAGATCCGGCGCACAATAGCGGCACGTCCAACCTCATCTCCAGCTGTTGTCAGGCCACCTTGCTGTCAGGCCACCTCGTTGTTGACAGGCCACCTTGTTGTCGGGTCATCTTGCGGTCGGGGTCGTCGGCCCCACACTCCCCGAACCATCCACGTCTCCCCGCGCTGTCTCTCTCCCGCCCACAGGAGGTCTCTCATGACCGGCAAGATCGATCACACCTCGCACGACGAGGCCCCCGTTTTTCCGTCTGCCGAGTTCGCGGCCCAGTCGAGCCTGAACGCTGAACAGTACCGCGCCATGTACGAGCAGAGCATCCAGGATCCCGAGACCTTCTGGGGTAACATTGCCCAGGAGCTGCACTGGCACGCGCCCTGGAGCCGGGTACTCGACTGGCAGGAGCCGCACGCGCAGTGGTTCGTGGGCGCTCAGACCAACGTCGCCTACAACGCCCTGGACCGTCAGGTGGACTCGGGCCTGGGAGAAAAGCGGGCCATCGTCTGGGAGGGCGAGGACGGCGAGATTCGCACCTACACCTATTCCGACCTTCTGGAGCAGGTCAAGCGGGCCGCCAACGCGCTGCTCACGCTGGGTGTGGTCAAAGGGGACCGGGTGACGCTGTATCTGCCCATGATCCCCGAGGCGGCCATCGCCATGCTGGCCTGCGCCCGCATCGGGGCCGTCCACAGCGTGGTGTTCGGCGGCTTCAGCGTGTCGGCCCTGGCTGACCGCATTCAGAACGCCGGATCGAAGGTGCTGGTCACCGCCGACGCCAGCTACCGCAAGGGTGCCCTGGTGCCGCTGAAGGGCAACGCCGACGCCGCCGCACAGAAGGCCCCGATTCTGGAAAAGATGCTGGTGGTCTGCCGCGCCAATTGCGACGCCCCGATGCAGCCGGGCCGCGACGTGTACTGGCACGACGCGCTTGAGCGGGCCAGCAGCGAACACGAGGCCGCCGCCCTGGACAGCGAACACCCGCTGTTCGTGCTGTACACCTCCGGCAGCACCGGCAAGCCCAAAGGCGTGGTCCACTCTACCGGCGGCTACATGGTCGGTGCGTACCTCAGCACCAAAACCGTGTTCGACCTGAAAGCGGGCGACCTGTTCTGGTGTACCGCCGACGTGGGCTGGGTCACCGGTCACAGCTACGCGGTGTACGGGCCGCTGCTCACCGGGGCCAGCGTGCTGATGTACGAGGGCGCGCCCAACCACCCGGACTGGGGCCGCTTCTGGGACATGGTGCAGCGCCACAAAGTCAGCGTGCTTTACACCGCGCCCACCGCCATTCGCAGCTTCATGCGGGCCGGGGACGAGTTTCCCAACCGCTACGACCTGAGCAGCTTGAGATTGCTGGGATCGGTGGGCGAGCCGATCAACCCGGAAGCCTGGCGCTGGTACTGGCGCGTGATCGGCGGCGAGCGCTGCCCGGTGGTCGATACCTGGTGGCAGACCGAGACCGGCAGCATCATGCTCACCACGCTGCCGGGGGCCTTCCCGGCCAAACCCGGCACGGCGGGCCTGCCGATGTTCGGCGTGGACGCGGCCATCGTGACCCGCGACGGGCACGACGTGGAAGACGGCCAGGGCGGCCTGCTGGTGATCCGTAAACCCTGGCCCAGCATGCTGCGCACCGTGTACGGCGACGACGAGCGTTACGTCAAGACCTACTGGGGCGAGATTACCGGGGTGTATTTCGCCGGAGACGGCGCTCGCAAGGATGCCGACGGTTACATCACCGTCATGGGCCGGGTGGACGACGTGCTGAACGTGTCGGGTCACCGCCTGGGCACCATGGAAATAGAGTCGGCGCTGGTCGGTCACGCCAGCGTCTCCGAGGCCGCCGTGGTCGGCAGGCCCGACGAGCTGAAGGGCGAGTGCGTGGTGGCCTTCGTGCTGGTGCAGGACGGGCACACCGTGGACGTGGACGAGTTGAGGCGGCACGTCAGCCGCGAGATCGGCGCGCTGGCCCGCCCGGACGCCATCTATGTGGCCGACGCGCTGCCCAAGACCCGCAGCGGCAAGATCATGCGGCGGTTTCTGCGGCAGGTGGCCGCCGGGCAGGAGATCAGCGGCGACACCAGTACACTCGAAGACCCGTCTGTGCTGGAGCGGCTGGCGGCGACGGTGGCGCAGTGAGCGGTTGGGTTTGTCTGATTTGTTAGGCTTTGGCTTTGTGCATTTGCCTTGCCCCACCCCCCACCCCCCTACCCCACCGGGTAGGGGGAGCCTAGAAGAACCGTCAAGCGCTGCGCTGCTGGCAAGGCGATTCGGCTTAATCTTCGGGG
>JANXWI010000216.1 GCA_025351205.1 Deinococcus sp. | reverse complement strand
GGCCAGCCAAGGTGCATCTGTTCCAGCCCGGCAGCGCTGTATACGCCAGACTGGTTACACGATGATGAACCCGCCGCCAACCCCCCGCCCGGCTGACCGTGGTCCCCCCGACCTGTCCTCGCCCGGTCCCAAGGCCCCCGTTCCTGAGAAGGCGGCCAGCCCCGGCCTGAAAACCCAGCTCAGTGATTTGCTCGCCACTCTGCGGCTGGTCTGGATCAGCAGCCCCGGCCACACCGCCGCGCTGACCCTGCTGTCGTTCACGAGCGCCTTTCTGCCCGCCGCTGGTCTGTACGCCACCAAGCTGCTGATCGACGCGGTGGGGAAGGCCACCACCGGGCAGCTGGACGCGGCGGGCGGCTACGGCCACCTGGCGCTGCTGCTGGGCCTCCAGGTGGGCATCGGAGCGCTGGGCGCGGTGCTGGGGAGCTTTCAGAACACCTCGCGGGAACTGCTGGGCGACAGCCTGCAAAACGGCATCACCCTTAAAATTCTGAACAAGGCGGTCAATCTGGAGGTCGAGAGGTTCGAGGACTCCGAGACCTATGACGCCCTCCAGAACGCCTACCGCGAGGTCGGGGCGCGCCCGCTCGGGGTGCTGACCCAGGTGATCGCGCTGTTCCAGGCCGTCATCACGCTGGCCTCGGTGGGCGCGCTGATGGCCCGGCTGGGGCCGCTGGTATTGCCCCTGGTGCTGCTGGCCAGCATTCCGGGCGTGTTCGTGCAGAGCAGGTTTGGCAGCGAAAGTTACCGCATGCTGCGCCGCCGTACCCAGGACGCCCGCGTGCAGAACTATCTGGGCAGCGTGCTGACCTCCGACTCGCTGGTCAAGGAGGTCAGGCTGTTTCACTTCGAGCCGTACCTGATCGCCCGCTGGCAGGAGTATTACCTCAAGTTTCGTGCCCAGCTGGTGCCGCTGGTGCAGCGCCGCAACGCCTGGACGCTCCTTGCCTCGCTGCTGTCCGCCGTCCTGGTGGGCCTCGCCACGCTGGGGGTGCTGGCCCGCGCCGCACGGGGCGAGATCACGGTGGGCGACTTTTCGCTGTTCGCGCTGGGTATCGTACAGGTGCAGGGGCAGTTTTCCAGCCTGCTGTCGGGCGTGAGCGGCATCTATCAGAATCTGCTGTACATCAGGAACCTGTTCGAGTTCCTGGAACTGCCCGCCCGCGACCTGGACGCCGGGGAGGTCTGGCAGGGGCCGATAGAGACGGTGGAATTCGAGGATGTGAGTTTCAGCTACCCGCTGACCGGCACAGACGTGCTGAGCGGCCTGAGCTTCTCGGTGCGGCGGGGGCAGGCACTGGCGCTGGTCGGCGAGAACGGAGCAGGGAAGACCACGGCCATCAAGCTGCTGACGCGGCTGTTTCAGCCCACCGGAGGACGGATTCTGCTCAACGGCCTCGACGCGGCCCGCTTCAGCGCCAGGAGCATTCAGGCTGAAATGAGCATCATCTTTCAGGATTTCGGTCAGTACCAGCTGAGCGCCCGCGACAACGTGGCGCTGGGCAGCGAGGGTGCCGCTGATGGGAGTAAGAGTGACATTCAAACTGGAACCGGTGTGGGCGGCGAGCAGGTGCGGCAGGCCGCAGGCCAGTCAGGCGCGGACGCCTTTCTGAGCAAGCTTCCGGGCGGCTACGACACCCTGCTGGGCCGCATGTTCAGCGGCGGCAGGCAGCTGTCGGGCGGGCAGTGGCAGAAGGTCGCCCTGGCGCGGCTGTACTACCGCCAAGCCTCGCTGCTGGTGTTCGACGAACCCACCGCCGCCCTCGACGCCGCCTCGGAATTCGAGACCGTGGCTCGCCTACGCGAACAGGCCGGGGAGCGCATCACGGTCATCATCTCGCACCGCTTCTCGACGGTGCGGCTGGCCGACAAGATCGTGGTGCTGGGCGGCGGGCGCGTGGTCGAGAGCGGTTCTCACGCCCAGCTGCTGGAGCACAACGGCAGGTACGCGGCGCTCTACCGGCTCCAGGCGAGCGGATACAGCGACTGACTGGCAGACAAGACGGGCCTGAAAACCCGCCTCACAGGCGAGCGGCCAGCTTTGCGAACAGCGGCGGGACCGGGGGCATGACGCCGCCACTTTCCAAATCGGCCCAGCCGAAACGGCGGTCCCGCAGCCTCACACCGTCCGGCCCTGTATCGGCTGAACTGGCGCTGTCATCTACCCCCATGCCGCCCGGAAAGCGGGGGCGGTAGTCGAGCGCCGTGCCGTGGTGAGGCGCGCCGCCGAAGTCGGCCATCACCGCCTGTACCTCGCGTTTATGGCCGAAGTGGTAGGCGTGCAGCGTCTCGCCGTCTTGCCACAGAAAGCGGGCGCGGCTGTCCTGGACCTCTTTAATCGTGCCTGTTCTGCTGTGGTGGGCCGAGAACAGCCCTGGTCGCAGCCGCAGGGTCAGCGTCTCGGCCTGTCCCAGCGCCCCGAAACTCCCCACGAAGGGACGCGTCAGGTCATAGCCCTGCACGTTCTTGACCGTGCGTCCGCCCGCCATCACCCGCCGCCCGCTGGGGGCCAGAAAACTCAGGCCCAGCACCTCGGCCCCGAAGAAGAAGGTCTGCGCGAAGCCCCCGCGCGACACCAGCCCGCCCAATCCACCCGGCAGCTCCACCGGCGGAAACGGCGGGTACAGCCCGGCGGGCAGCGCGGCGTAGACTTCCAGCAGCGCCGTGTCGGCGCTGGCGAGCAGGTACTGGTCTGCGGCGCTGACCTCAAGCACGGTGAACCTCAGGCATGTGATGTGTCCTGCGCCGCGCCGACTTGCACCGCATCAGGCAGCACCTTGCCGGGATTCAGACGCCCCTCGGGGTCCAGCGCGGCCTTCACGTCCCGCAGCACGGCCAGCGTGACCGGATCAATCGCCTCGGCCATGAACGGCACCTTCATGCTGCCGATGCCGTGTTCGCCGCTCAACACTCCGCCGTGCCGGATCGCCACGCTGGCAATCTGCTGGGCCAACTGGTGGACCGCCTCCTCGCTCTCGGTGCGCGGATCGAACAGGATGTTGGGATGCAGGTTACCGTCGCCGATGTGCCCGAACTGCACCACGTTCAGCCCCGAAGCCTTGCCCAGCGCCTCGATCTCGCGCACCACCTCGCTCAGCACGCTGCGCGGCACCACGATGTCCTCGTTCATGCGCTGGGGCCGGATGCGCCCCAGGGCGGGCGAGACGCTGCGGCGGGCCTGCCACAGACTCACCGCCTCGGCGTCGGTGGCCGCCCGGCGCACCTGCCCACTGCTCGACTGGCAGGCGGCCTCGACCAACGCCAGTTCCTCTTCGACTGTTTCCAGGTCGTCGCCATCGGTGTCGACCAGCAGCACCGCGCCCGCGTCTCTGGGCAGCCCGACGTGCAGGAAGTCCTCGATGGCGTTGACGCAGGCCCGGTCCATGAATTCCAGCTTGGCGGGTACGGCCCCGGCAGCAATCGCGCTGCTGACCGCCTCTGCCGCCTGCCCGACAGTCGGGAAGCTGCTCATCAGGGTGCGGGTGAAGCGGGCCGGGGTGCTCAGGCGCAACCTTGCTGATGTGATCAGGCCCAGCGTGCCCTCGGAGCCGATCAATAGCCCCGCCAGGTCGTAGGCGTCACGGGTCAGCTGATGCACCTCGCCGCCTGCGTCCACATATTCAAGCGCCTTCACGTAGTCGCCGCTCACGCCGTACTTGAAGCACATCGGCCCGCCCGCGTTCTCGGCCAGGTTGCCGCCGATGGTGCTGGTGCGGAAACTGGCCGGGTCGGGCGGATACACCAGCCCGTGGGGCCGGGCCGCCTCGCTGACCGCTGCCGTGATGACGCCCGCCTGTGCGGTGGCCTCGCGCCTCGCCGGGTCGATGCTCAGCTGCGTCATGCGGGTAAACGACAGCACCAGAGACGGCACCGTGGGGGCCGCGCCGCCGCTCAGGCCGCTGGCCGCTCCGCGCCCGACGATGGGAATACCCGCCGCGTTGGCCGCCCGCACGGCCAGCACCACGTCGGTGGTGGATTCGGGCAGCACCACGCACACCGGCACCACGCCCATCACGATGGCGTCGTAGGAGTACATCCGTCGCTCGCCACTGCTGCTCAGCACCTTGTGCGCCCCCAGCAGCCGGGTCAGCTCGGCGGCTAGCGGGTGAGGCGCGGAATTCACGCCTGTTTTGCTCCTGCTGTTCATAGACTGCATGCTCATGGTTACAGTTCCCCCCGGTAGGCCAGGTCCAGCAGTTCGATGGTGTGCAGCACCCGGATGGGGCTGCCCAGCCGCGCCAGGTGGCTCTGAAGCTGGGTATGACAGCCCACGTTGCCGCTCACCACGTAGTCTGCGCCGGTGGCGATCACGTTTCTGGCCTTCAGGTCGCCCAACTGGCCTGCCAGCTCCGGCTGCTCGATGTTGTAGGTGCCCGCCGACCCGCAGCACAGGTCGCCCTGCTTGACCTCGGCCAGCGTCACGCCGGGAATGCTGCGTATCAGTTCGCGCGGCTCGGCCTTCACTCCCTGCGCGTGCGCCAGGTGACAGGCGTCGTGGTACGCCACGGTGATGGGCCGCGAGGTCGGCATGAATGGTTCCAGGCTGCCAAGCTCGGCCAGGTAGACGCTGACGTCGCGCACCTTGCCCGCCAGCGCCGCTGCCCGAGTCTCGTCTGCCGCGCCCTCTCCGGCCAGCAGCATCGGGTACTCCATCAGGCCAGCGCCGCAGCCCGCCGCGTTGGATATCACGGCGTCCACGCCGGACATGGAGCTGTCGCCCGGGTCGAACGCGCCCAGGTTGCGCCGCGCCTGGGCCAGTGCCAGCGCCCTGGCCCCGGTGTGCATCGCCGCCGCGCCGCAGCAGCCCTGAGCTTCCGGCACCACCACCTCCACGCCGTTTCTGCTCAACACGCGCAGGGTGGCGGCGTTGAAGTTGGGCGTCAGCACCTGCTGGGCGCAGCCGACCAGGAAGGCCACCCGGCCCCGTTTCAGGCCCTGCGCCGGGGTGAAGGCCGGGCTGGGCTGCGTGGCCTCCAGGCTGCCCGGCAGCAGGTCCAGCGGCGCGCGCAGCACCTGGGGCAGCAGCGGAGAAAGCGGCTTGGCAAATTTGCCCATCACTGCGGCGGCCCGGAACAGGCCAGGGCGCGGCAGCATGGTCAGCACCCCGGCGCGGACGATCTTCTGAATCACGGGGCGTTCACGCTGCGGCTCAGCCCAGCCCCGGAAACTGGTGATCAGCTCGCCGTAGGGCACGCCGCTGGGGCAGGCGGTGACGCAGCCCACGCAGCCCAGGCAACGGTCCAGGTGCGCGGCGGCCTCGAACAGCGGCAGCTCTCCCTCCAGCACCTCTTTCATCAGAATAATCCGGCCACGCGGGCTGTCCATCTCGTCGCCCAGCAGCTGATAGGTGGGGCAGGCGGGCAGACAAAAGCCGCAGTGGACGCAGGCGTCGATGGCGTGGGCCATCAGCTGACCCTGCGCGTCTGGGTGGTGGAGAGCGACGTCGTTCTTCAAGGGGAGACCTCGGGTGGGGCGGGGTGCAGATGGGCGCGTGAAACGGCTGTCGAACGCGCTGAAATCATGGATTGACCCCCGCCCCGGGGTGCTGAGAATGCCCGGAAGCAGGCACGTCAGCGCCGGTCTCAAGAGTGCCAGAACTCACGTCGCCAGATGCCCCGGTGTCTGACAACCCGGTGCTGGACGCTCCGGCACCAGAGGCCCGCACCTCCGAGGCCAGGTCCTGCACCTGCTTCATGACGCCGCTGGAGGCCAGCAGGCCGCTGAGCGTCAGATACGCCCGGTAGAGCGTCTGGTACACGGCGTGACTGTTCAGATCGGGCGTGACGTGCCGGGTGCGGCGGTCCGCAAACTGCTCGGTCGCCTCCGTGAAGTCTGCACACAGGCCACAGGCCACGGCGGCGTGGATGGCCGCGCCGCGCGCCGAGGCGTGATCGGCCTGCGACACCTCGATGTTCTGCCCCAGCACGTCGCTCAGCAGCTGTACCAGCAGCGGGTGACGCTCGCTCAGGCCGCCGGTCAAGACCAGGCGGCCCGGCTGCACGCCGGCGGCCCCGAAGGTGTCCAGCACCCTCCTGGCCCCGAAGCACAGGCTTTCGAGCAGGGCACGGTAGGTGTCGCCCAGCGTGGTGGTGGTGCTGTAGCCCAGCAGCAGGCCGCTCAAATCGCCCCGGTCCAGGGGCGTGCGGCAGCCGTTGAACCAGTCCAGGCCCAGCAGGCCGTGTTCGCCGGGACGCAGACGCGAGGCGAGCGCGTTGTAATGTTCAAAGCTCTCGGCCTCGCTGCACCCCGGTGTGGCCGGAAAGGTCCGCACGAACCAGGTCAGCATGTCGCCGAACCCGGCCTGCCCGGCTTCGTAGCCGTACAGCCCCGGCACGATGCCGCCCTCCACCACGCCGCAGATGCCCGCTGTGGCCCGCTCCCGGGCACTGGACATCATGTAACAGGCGGAGGTGCCCAGAATTGCGGTCAACTCGCCGTCCTGGATCAGCCCCAGCCCCAGGGCCGCCGCGTGCGCGTCGATGGCCGAGGCGGCGACCAGGGGGCGGTTGGGCAGGCCGGTGCGAGCCTGCCAGGAAGCGCTCAGGCGGCCAGCCGCCGTCCCGATGCCCAGCAGCGCTTCATTGCCCAGCCGCCCGGCGAGCCTGTTCCGCACTTCGTCCGGGTATTGCCCCCGGCGGTAATGGGCCTTGTATCCGGCGTGGCTGGTGCTGCGGGCCTCAATTCCAGGTTCCCCGCACAGCTGGGCCACCAGCCAGTCTCCAGCCTCCACGAAGCGGGCGGTCTGCGCCCACAGCTGCGGCGCCTCGTGAGCCAGTTCCGCCGCCTTGGCGGGCAGCCATTCCGGCGACGATCTCCCACCGTAGTACTCCAGGTCGTCCAGGGCCGCGAACTGCCGGGTGTGTTCGGCCCCGGCACGGTGTTTCCAGAGCTTGACGTGGGCGTGCGCCTCGCCGGGATACAGGCGCGACAGCGGCTCACCCTGGACGGTCACGGGCAGGGGCGTGCTGGAGGTGAACGCCACGCCCAGGCCCGCGAGCTGTGCCCCGGCGGGCAGCGCGGCTCCCACCTGCCTCAGCAGGTCGGCGGCGGCCTCCAGATAGTCGTCCGCGTCTTGCAGCGCAAACGTACGAGGCAGCGGCTGACCATGCAGCTCGCGCTCAATCACGCCGTGGCGGTAGCGGTGGACGGCGCAGGCCAGCACCTCACGGCTCCCCAGGCGCAGCAGGACGGCGCGGGCAGACTCGGTACCGTAATCCAGGCCGATGAGACAGTCCAGGCCAGTGGAAGAGTCCAGGCCGATGGAAGAGTCCAGGCCGGTGGCATATGGGCCAGATTCCTGCTGCGCGTGGGGTGCGGGACTGGAGTTGCGGGCAGGACCGGGGCTGTGAGCGGCACTGAACGGGGGACCGCTGTTTGAAATGGACATCGGGGTCGGGGCCTCCTGACCGGAGCGGCGTCTGCGTCGCCTCATGACGACTCTGCTCGCCGCCGAAAAGTCTGCATGGTCTGAACAGTATGACGCGAAGGACGACCAGTGAATTGCTGGGAGACGGAGAGCGAGCATCTGATGATGTGATATTTTGTGATAAATTGGCTGAAATGAGTCTAGCTGAAGCGGACAGAATTTACCAGAGGTGACCAGCCCGGAGGCCACGAAGCCCGGAGGCCACGAAGCTCAGAGACGGGTTTGGCCTCCAGGCAGTGAGGACGGGGAACGGAGCGTCAGGAGTGGCCAGGCGCTGACACCATCCACCGCTGAATATGGAGTTCTGTGGGCCAGTTCGCGGCTGTGACCGGAGGATGCTGCTGCTGGAGGCCGAGGAGACACGGCTGTATCCACAGAACCGTATGCAGTTGACAATTGAGATAAAAGACCTCATACTCCCGTACATAACAAAATATCACTTTTCACACAGGCGGTTTGGTGTGAACAGGACCGGGTAGGCCGGCTCTTCCTCAGAGATGGAGACGAGAGAGGGCAGATGACCTGTCTGCCAGCGTCACCGTTCATCTTCATATACGCCTCAGCTCTGTTCAGGTGCGGTGCCCGGGGAGTCCAGAAACCATGTCGATTCAGCGTATTGCCAACGAACGTCACCGCTACGTGCTGGAGCAGCTTCAGCAGCATGGGAGCTGCAAGGTGACCGAGCTGGCGCAGCACCTGGGCGTTTCAGAGATGACCGTTCACCGTGACTTGGCGCACCTGGCCCGCCTGAACCTGCTGCAAAAGGTCCACGGCGGCGCGGTGCTGCGAAACTACATTGAGCTGAGCTTTCAGGACCGTTTCGTGCAAAACCACCCGGCCAAGGTCTCGGTGGCCCGCCGCGCCCTGGAACTGGTCCGGCCTGAAACCAGCCTGTATCTGGCCCCCAGCAGCACCGTCCATGAACTGGCGCTGGTGCTGCACCAGGAGGGTTTGCAGGTCTACACGAACAGCCTGCCCACCGCCACCGCCCTGGCCCGCAGCAATCCGCGCGGCGTGAGCGTGACGCTGCTGGGCGGGCAGCTGGTCGGCTTCGTCGAGGCGCTGGTCGGCCCGGTCACGGAGGCTGCGGTCACAGCGCTGAAGCTCAATTACGCCTTTATCGCCGTGACCGGAGTCAGCCTGGAAGGGGGCCTGACCATCTACACCGAGGAGGAGGCGCGGGTGATCCGGGCGGTGATCCGTTCGGCGCGCAAAACCGTGCTGCTGACCGACGCCAGCAAGTACGACTCGGTGGTCGGTCCACAGGTCGGCCACCTGGAAGACGTCCATGTGGTGGTGAGCGACAGCATGCCGGAAAGCTACCTGCGCTACTGCCGGGACCACGACATCGGGGTGCTGCTCAGCGGTCATCCGGATGCTCCGGGCGATGAGCAGGAAACAGGTGAACAGGGCGGCGGCAGGCCCGTCAGGGGGAACCAGGCATGACCAAAGACCAGTTGTCGCAGGACCAGTTGTCACATGAACAGGCGGTCCAGCAGAATCCTCTGCCCGGTCACCTTCAGGCCCAGCCTGTCCAGGCCGCGCCCCGGCCCCCGCTTCAGCCCAGCATGTCAACCGTTCGGCTGCACGGCGCACATGACCTGCGGCTGCACCACGAGGCTGTTCCGGCACACGTGCCCGGCGAGGTGTTTCTGAAAGTGCAGGCGGTCAGCGTCTGTGGTTCGGACATGCACTACTACCACGAGGGCGGTATCGGCCCGGCGGTCATCAGGCGGCCCATGACGCCCGGCCACGAGTTCGCGGCCACGGTCATGGACGGCAGCGGCCTGCCCTACGGGTTTGTCGATGGCACGCTGGTGGCTGTGGACCCGGCCCAGCACTGCGGCCAGTGTGAGCAGTGCCACGCCGGATATCCCAACCTCTGCCCCAACGTCCATTTTCTGGGGTCGCCCGGCGTGGACGGCGGCCTGGCCCAGTACATCAGCGTGCGTCCCAGCAGCCTGTACGCCGTGCCCGCCGGCTTTTCCCCGGCCCTGACGGCGCTGCTCGAACCGCTGGGCGTTGCGGTTCACGCGCTCGACATCACCAAGCTCAGGCCCATGAGCGGGGTGGTGGTGCTTGGCGCTGGCCCCATCGGGCTGATGACCATGCAGGTCGCTCACGTGTGTGGGGCGGCACACGTGCGGGTGGTCGAACCCCGCGCCGCCCGGCGTGCCCAGGCGCTGGCGCTGGGAGCAGACAGCGTTCACGAGGACATTTCAGAGATTCTGGAGCTGACCGGCGGGCGCGGCGAAGACTACGTGCTGGAGGCCACCACCTCGCCGGACGCGCCTGAGCAGGCCGCCCAGGTTGCCCGTATCGGGGGCCGGATCACGCTGGTCGGCATTCCCGACGGCGACCACTTCCAGATGAGCGCGGCCAACGCCCGCCGTAAGGCGCTGATCATCAAGCTCTCGCGGCGCATGGGGCACGTGTATCCCCGCGCCATCGAACTGGTGCGCAGTGGCCGGGTCAACATCGAGTCTATTGCCACCCACCACTACGACATGAACGGCGCGGTGCAGGCGTTCAAGGACGCCTACGACGCTCCGGACGGCTTCCTGAAGGCCGTCATCTACCCGAACGGGCAGTCGGAAAACACTCAGCCGAACGGCATTCCTGGTGTGCTGGGGCCGACCATGTGAGGTCCAGTCTGCGTTCCTTGCCCAGACATGTCCCAGTCCAGTCAATTTCCGGCTCAGCCATGTCCTGGCCCAGTCCATCCTGCCCCTTTCCCGTTCCAGGAGGAACCCATGAACCAAACGCTCGCTTTGTCCGCCGCGCTGCTCGCCGCCGCGCTCTCTGCTTTGCGGGAGTCGCCCGCACTGTTTTAGACAGCTTCACTCTTTCTCGGCTTTGGAAACGGCTCTTCACCCTGATGTTGTTCTGGAGGAATTCTATGAAACGTACCCTTGCTTTTTCTGCCGCTCTGCTGAGTGTCGTTGTTGGCGCACAAACCAACGCCCAGACACTGAACAACACGACCGTCGCGTTCCTGATGCCCGATCAGGCGTCCACGCGCTATGAGCAGCACGACTACCCAGGCTTTGTCGCCCGAATGAAGACGCTCTGCCCGAGCTGCAAGGTGATCTATCTGAATGCGGACGGAGACGCCACCAAGCAGCAGCAGCAGTTCAATTCCGTGATCTCTCAGGGCGCGAAGGCCATCGTGATGGACGCGGTCGATACGGCGGCGGCGGCCTCGCTGGTCAAGCGTGCCCAGGGGCAAGGGATCAAGGTGATCGCGTATGACCGCCCGATTCCGAACGCGAAAGCCGATTACTACGTCTCCTTTGACAATGAGGCGATCGGCAGGATCATCGCCACGTCACTGGTCGACCACCTCAAGAAGACGAACGTGCCGGCAGCGCAGGGCGGCATTCTGAACATCAACGGTTCGCCGACGGACGCTGCCGCCGGGCTGATCAAGAAGGGCATTCAGTCGGGCCTGGCGTCGGGAGGGTACAAGACCCTGGCCGTGTACGATACCCCAGAGTGGGCACCGAGCAAGGCTCAGCAGTGGGCCAGCGGCCAGGTGACGCGCTTCGGCAAGCAGATTCTTGGCGTCGTCGCCGCCAATGACGGCACGGCAGGCGGCGCGGTCGCGGCGTTCAAGGCGGCGGGCGTCAATCCGGTCCCGCCGACCACCGGTAACGACGCGACGATGGCGGGATTGCAGTACATCGTCGCTGGCCTTCAGTACAACACCATCCTGAAGCCGAGCGAGATCGTGGCGGGCGCTGCCGCAGACGTGGCCGTGGCGCTGCTCAAGGGTCAGAAGCCCAAGGCTGACAAGACGCTCTTCAATACGCCGTCGAAGCTCTTCGTACCGACGTTGATCACCGCCGAGAATCTCAAGGCCGAGGTCATCGACAAGAAGCTCAACGGCCAGCCGATTGTCTCTGCCGCCGATCTCTGCAAGGGGTACGAAGACGCCTGCAAGAAGCTTGGCATCAACCCGTAGGAGTCGCAACGGGGTCGTCTGTCGTCACAGGCGGACGATCCCTGCTGCAACTCTTTTCCAGTCAGCAATGGGAAGGCCAGATGAAATGAATAATGTTTCGGAAAACGCAGTACCCCACGGAGAGCCGGTGCTCAGCCTGCGCGGCATCTCCAAGCATTTCGGTGCCGTCTCGGCACTCAGCGAGATCGCATTTGACGTCCATGCCGGTGAAGTTGTGGCCCTCGTGGGTGACAACGGTGCCGGCAAGTCGACGCTGGTCAAGATTCTCGCCGGCGTCCACCAGCCGAGCGCAGGAGAGATTTTTTTTGCCGGTAAGCCGGTCAGACTCGCCGATCCGTCGACGGCCATTGATCTCGGCATTGCGACGGTCTTCCAGGACCTCGCCCTATGCGAAAACCTCGATGTCGTCGCCAACATCTTTCTGGGGCGCGAACAGGGACCCTGGCATCTTGACGAAGTGAGTATGGAAATTCGCGCCTGGACGCTCCTCAACGAACTCTCGGCGCGCATTCCAAGCGTGCGGGAACCGATCGCCTCACTTTCGGGCGGCCAGCGCCAGACCGTCGCCATCGCCAGGTCGCTGCTGCTCGATCCAAAACTGATCATGCTCGACGAGCCGACGGCGGCCCTGGGCGTCGCGCAGACGGCGGAAGTGCTCGACCTGATCGAGCGGGTGCGCGCGCGTGGCCTGGGCGTGCTGATGATCAGCCACAACATGGAGGACGTGCGCGCCGTCGCCGACCGGATCGTGGTGCTCCGGCTCGGGCGCAACAACGGGATCCTCGCGCCCGACGCCTCGAACGAAGAACTGGTCAGCGCCATCACCGGCGCCTCTGAAAATTCGGTCACCCGGCGTGCCGGGCGGCGCGCCCAGCTCGAACGTTCCAGTGAGGCGAGGCCATGAGTCAACCGCAGGACGGCGTTTCCGACACCCCACTGCTTGACCCCCCACTCCTTGACCGGGCCGACGTACGGGTCAAGCACGCGACCGGCATCGGTGGCGCTCTGGAGGCCTTCGTCACCCGGGTCAGATCGGGCGACCTCGGCTTCCTGCCGGTGATCATCGGCCTGCTGATCATCTGCACCGTTTTCCAGATCCTCAACCCGGTGTTTCTGTCGAGCAGCAACCTCGCCAATCTGCTGTTCGATTCCTCGACCATCGGCGTGATCTCGCTCGGCATCGTCTGTGTGCTGATGGTGGCGCAGATCGACCTGTCAGTCGGCTCGGTCAGCGGCTTCGCCTCGGCGCTCGTGGGCACCCTGTGGGTCAATCAGGGGTGGCCCGTGCCGCTGGCCATCCTCGCCGCGCTCGTGATTGGCGCGCTCATCGGCGCGGCCTACGCCTTCTTGTTCAACTGGCTGGGCATGCCGAGCTTCGTGTCCACCCTCTCCGGGCTGCTGGCCTTCCTCGGGCTGCAACTCTACATCCTCCGCTCGACGGGTTCGATCAACCTGCCGTTCGGCTCGCCGCTGGTCTCCTTCGGGCAGCTCCTGACGGTGCCGGGCTGGCTGGCCTACGCGCTCGTCGCCCTGGCCGCTGTGGGCGTCTTCCTGACAAACTACCGGACCGAGCAGCGCCGCAAGGCGTCTGGCCTGTCGACGCAACCGATGGCCGCGATTGCGACCAAAGCGTTGGCCATTTTTATAGGCCTGGGATTCATCGTCTTTTACCTGAACAAGACGCGCGGCGTGCCCTGGATCTTCGGGTTGTTTGTCGGCCTGGTGGTGGCCATGAATTACGCGCTCAAGCAGACGAAGTGGGGGCGTTCGCTGACTGCCGTGGGCGGCAATCCCGAAGCGGCAAGGCGTTCGGGCATCAATGTGCGCCGCATCTACATGAGTGCGTTCATGATCTGTTCGACGCTGGCGGCCCTCGGCGGCGTGCTGGCGGCAGCGCGGCTGGCTTCGGCAAGCCAACAGGCCGGCACCGGCGACGTCAATCTCAATGCCATCGCTGCGGCGGTGATCGGCGGCACCAGTCTGTTCGGGGGGCGCGGCAGCGCGTATTCGGCCCTGCTCGGGATCATCGTCATTGAGGCGATCTCCAGCGGCCTGACACTGCTCGATCTGTCGTCGTCGCTCCGCTACATGATCACGGGTGCTGTTCTGGCCATCGCCGTCATTGTCGATTCTCTGTCGCGGCGCTCGCGGATGGCCAATGGCCGCGCCTGACCTGAACCTCTTGGAGACGTTTATAAATGAAACAGAGCCTCGCAGGTAAGGTGGCGGCAGTGACGGGCGCTGCCTCCGGGATCGGACTCGAATGCGCGAGACACATGGCCGCTGCGGGTGCCAAAGTCGTCCTGGTGGACAGAGCGGAAGAGGCGCTCATTCAGCACTGTGCCGAGATCGGCTCTGAGGCCATTCCGCTCGTCATCGATCTGCTCGACAAGGGAAGTGTCGCCACCATGATGCCGCAGATTCTGGAGGCGGCAGGGCAACTCGACATCTTTCACGCCAACGCCGGTGCTTATATTGGCGGTGAAGTCGCCACAGGTGATCCCGACGCCTGGGACCGGATGCTCAACCTCAACATCAATGCCACTTTCCGCACCGTTCAAGCGGTGCTGCCCCATATGATTGAACGAAAGAGTGGCGATATCATCGTGACCAGTTCAGTGGCTGGCGTGGTACCGGTCGTGTGGGAGCCAATCTACACGGCGTCCAAACATGCCGTGCAGGCGTTTGTCCATACGGTACGCAGACAGGTCGCCAAGCATGGTCTGCGCGTCGGTGCCGTCTTGCCGGGGCCGGTTGTCACGGCGCTCATCAATGACTGGCCTCAGGCCAAACGCGATGAAGCGCTGGCAGACGGTAGCCTGATGGAAGCCAGGGAAGTCGCCGAGGCCGTGATGTTCATGCTGACACGGCCACGCAACATCACGGTCCGCGACCTCGTCATCGTTCCCCAGAGTCTTGATTTATAACCTGTAGGGGTTGTGTGGCCTTAACTTCAGTACCTGACATCTTGCAGGTTCTGATAAAGCTGTCTGGAACGCGGTTCTTTTGGATTCACACGGACTCCGACTTGAATCCTGTATGAACTACGGGTTCAATCCGACCAAGCGGCGTAGCGTCGCCACCCTCCGGTGCAGAGGCGGGAAGACCAATCTGGCCAGAGGGCGGGCCGCCCCGACCGACTTG
>JANXWI010000215.1 GCA_025351205.1 Deinococcus sp. | reverse complement strand
GCCTGCCGCGCCCGCTCGCCCGCTTCCAGTTCGGCGGGCAGAAACAGCGCCGCGCGTCCCCGCTCTGTGGCCGGGCGGCCGCCAGCCCCGCCCGGCGTGGTGGACACCAGCACCAGCCCGCGTACCAGTTCGGGATGCCGTAGCGCCAGATGCTGCGCCACCATGCCACCCATGCTCAGGCCCACCACGACTGCCGGGGCGGCGTTCAGAGCTTGCAGGAAGGCAGCGGCGTCGTCGGCCAGGTCGCCAAGCAAAAAGGCTTCGGCGTCGGGGGAGCTGTCGCCCGTGTCGCGGTGGTCAGGGGCCAGCACGCGGTACTCGCGGCCCAGCTCTGCCAGCACCTCGCTCCAGCCCAGGCGTGAGCCACCCAGCCAGGAGAGCAGCAGCACTGTGCCTCTGGGGCTTGCGGGCGAGGCTTCGGTGTAGGCGAGGGTACGGGAGCCGATTTGAACATTGCGGACTTCAGTTTCTTGTGACGCCGTGTTCGTTCACCCCCTCTCCTGCGGAGCGGTGCCAATCCCAGCCTCCCCCCTCCCGTTCCGGGCGGCCAAGCGTGGCCAGCCGCGCTGCTCTGGCCAAGACGCTGTGCCAGTCAAGGGGGAGGGGCAACAGACAGGGCAAAGGGCACATGTTTTCCCGCATCAGAACCATGCGCCCTGCATCTCGTGTGTGGTGGCGTCAGCGCTCGCCAGCAGGTCGGCGTGTGCTTTTACTTTCGGCAGCTCGTAGACGGCGAAGAACTTTGCGGCCTGCAACTTACCCCGGTAGAAATCGGCGTCGTCACCCTTCGCCTCCGGCAACCTGTGGGCCGCTGCTGTCGCCTGCCGCAGCCACATCCAGCCCACCACGGTATGCCCCAGCATCTCCAGGGCGCTGTTGGCGTTGGCGAGGTACAGGTCCGGCCCCAGCTCGGCGGCGCGGCCCACGATGGCGGTAAAGGCCGCCCCACACTGCGAGGTAGCGGTCTGCAACGCAGCGCGAATCTCGGCCACGCCTTCCACCCCTTCCGAGGCTTGCAGGTCGGTCCCGATATGTTCCAGCAGCACCTGAAGGCCGCGCCCACTGGCCTGCGTCACCTTGCGGCCCAGCAGATCGTTGCCCTGGATGCCCTCAGTGCCCTCGTGTATGGGGTTCAGGCGGTTGTCGCGGTAGTACATCTCGACGGGGTAATCGCGGGTGTAGCCTGCGCCGCCCATCACCTGAATGGCGTCACTCAGGCTTTCCTGGCTGTATTTGCTGGGCCACGACTTGACGATGGGCGTCAGCAGGTCGAGCAGCAGCGACAGGTCGGCCTTCTGGTCGTCCGGGCCGGTGGCGAGGTCGTCCACGAGGCTGGAGGCATACAGGCCCAGCGCCAGCCCGCCCTCCACGAACGACTTCTGCCGCAGCAGCAGGCGCTTCACGTCGGCGTGTTCGATGATGCTGACCATCGGCCCCGAAGGGTCTTTGCTGCTGGCGTGGCGGCCCTGTTTGCGCTCCTTGGCGTAGTCCAGACTTGCCATGTACCCGGCGTAGCCCAGCATCACCGCGCCCATGCCCACGCCGATGCGCGCCTCGTTCATCATGTGGAACATGTAGCTCAGGCCGCGCCCCGGCTCGCCGATCAGCTCAGCAGTCGTCTCGCCGCCCTCACCGAAATTGAGCAGCGTGTTGCTGGTGCCCCGGTAGCCCATCTTGTGGTTCAGGCCCGCCAGCACGACGTTGTTGCTTTCGCCCACCGAGCCGTCTGCGTTCACCCGGTAGCGCGGCACGATGAACAGGCTGATGCCCTTGACGCCCGCCGGGGCACCCTTGATGCGGGCCAGGACCAGATGCACGATGTTCTCGCTCAGCTCGTGCTCGCCGCCGGAAATCCACATCTTGGTGCCATTGATGCTGTACTTCCCGTCGTCTCTCTGCGTGGCCGAGGTGGTGATGTCTGCCAGCCCGCTTCCGGCGTGCGGCTCGGACAATGCCATGGTGCCGAACCAGCAGCCTTCCAGCAGCGGCAGCATGTACTTCTGCTGCTGTTCGGGGCTGGCGAATTCGCGTTGCAGATTGGCGTTGCCGATGGTCAGGAAGGGGTAGCCGCTGCTGCCCATGTTGGCCGCCTGAAAGTGCGCCTGCACCGCCTGCATCACCACCCAGGGCAGTTGCAGGCCGCCCAGCTCCTCGTCGTGGTGGGCGCTGAAGAAGCCCGCCTCGCGGAAGGCCTTCATGGCCGCCCCCACGCCGGGCACCAGCTTCACCTTGCCATCCACCACGTGCGGCTCGTTCAGGTCGGCCTCGCGGGTGTGGTTGGCGAAGTATTTGTCGGCCACGTTGTAGGCCAGGGCCAGCACGTCGTCGTAGACCTCGCGCGAGTGCCCCTCGAAGCGCGGGCGCGAGGTAAGAGAGTCGGTATCCAGCACTTCGTAGAGCTGGAATTGAAGATCACGTTTGGACAGGAATGGGGCCATCTGAACCTCCTTTAATCACAGAGAATTGGCAGAAACGGTGCTACTTTGCCAGTATGGATATCACGCTTGAGGTGGACAAGTTCGGGCGGGTGCTGTTGCCCAAGCGGCTGCGCGAGGCGCTGCACATCGCCCCCGGAGGAAAACTGCATGCCCATCTGGACGGTGAGCGACTGACCGTGACGCCGGAACCCAGAGAAGCCACAGTCAGGATGGAAAACGGTTTCCCCTTGATTGATCTACCAGGTGGCGCAGCCTTTATCGGTGATCCGGTGGCCGAGGCCCGCGCCGAACGTGAACGCGAATTACTGGAGCGACTGGCTGAGACGTGGTGATTCTGCTCGACACCTCTGCCGTCGTCGCGGCACTGATGCCTGCCCATCCGCAGCACGCCTGGGCGCGTCCGTATTTTAGTGTGGAGGGAGCTTCGGTCTGTGCTCACACGTTGGCAGAGCTGTATGCCGTTCTGACCGCCAGCCCACAATTTCGTCTGCCCTCGGCCAGTGCGGCAGCCATAGTGGCTCAACTGGCCGCAACCCTGAATGTCGTGACGCTCGAACCAGAGCTGTATCTGAAGACCATCCAGCGTGTCTCGGCACTCGGCCTGGGCGGTGGCGCCATCTATGACGCCCTGATCGCCGAGGCCGCCCTCAAGCTGAAGGCCACGCAACTCGTTACGCTGAACGCTAAGCATTTCGTCCGCTTGGGTAAGGACATCGCCGAGTTGGTGGTGACGCCAGAACAGTGAACATTTCATTCGCGCCTCGTAAAGCTGAGGTTGAAGATCACGTTTTGAGTGGAATGGGGCCATTTGATTTATTCCTTGACAGCCAGAAAAGCAGATTTCTAGGTTTGAAGACTAGTTTTCAGATCTAAATACCTCCTTAAATCTTTAAAGTGCCACTCCAAATGGGTATCGTACCAAAAACGGAGTTGTGACAAAGCTCCAATGGCACTGATCCCTACAATCTCAATCGTTCGCGTCAGATCGAGTGCAATATCACTCAAATCATCAACCGCATCTCCAATAGATTCTGGAATGATCGCAAGAAATTCAGAGCCATCAGAGTCGACGTAAAAGCCCAACTCTGGCCATTCAGACTCTAATTTCCGGCGTAGACTGACGTATTTTGCGACAGGGTTGAAATCATCCGACCAATTTATGTCTCTTGATAATTGCTCAATAGATCCACGAAGCTGAGACAGAGCTAGGTTTAATTCATTCAATGTGGCGTTTTGCCGAGAGACAAAGAGACTGAGAGCTGGTGTTATTTCATCCTCAATGATTCTCCGAGCCTCGTTATCATCCACGCTTCACAACACCTCAAACAATCCCGCCGCGCCCATCCCGCCGCCGACACACATCGTCACCACCACGTATTTCACGCCGCGCCGCTTGCCTTCGATCAGAGCGTGACCTGTCAGACGTGCTCCGCTCATGCCATACGGGTGGCCCACGCTGATGCTGCC
>JANXWI010000164.1 GCA_025351205.1 Deinococcus sp. | reverse complement strand
GGGGTGAGGGGGAAGCAGGCCGGGCGTTCGAGACACACTCTGTAGGAGACTCACCCTGATCGGTTGACGCCGCACCAGGCCGGTTGAAACATCCTGGCCCTTCCCACATGCCACTGGCCACGCGCCACACTCCTGCCTGAGACCTTCTGCACAGTTGCCCTCTCCCCCGCTGCCTACAGTGGCCGCATGACCGATGCCCCCAAGCTGTTCGCCCCCCTCAAGCTGCGTGGCCTGACCCTGAAAAACCGCGTCGTGGTGTCTCCAATGTGCATGTACAGCTCCGCCAATGGGTTGGCCACCGACTTTCATCTGGCACACCTGGGCAGCTTCGCGCTGGGCGGCGCGGCCCTGATCCTGACCGAGGCCAGCGCCGTCAGCCCGGAGGGGCGCATTTCGCCCGAAGACCTGGGCTTGTGGAGTGACGACCACATTCCGGTGCTGGGGAAAATCGTGGACTTCGCCCACGCCCAGCACGCACTGATCGGTACGCAGCTCGCGCACGCCGGACGCAAGGCCAGCACCCACGCCCCCTGGCGCGGTCACGGCGCGGTTTTGCCGGAGCAGGGCGGCTGGGAGGTGCTCGGTCCCGACGCGCAGGCCTACAGCGGCAGCTACCCGGCACCCAGGGCCATGAGCACGGAAGACATTCAGAAGGTGATCGCGGACTTCGTGGCCGCCACCCGCCGCGCCGTCATGGCGGGCTTCGATGTGATCGAGGTTCACGCCGCGCACGGCTACCTGCTGCACCAGTTTCTGTCGCCGCTCAGCAATACCCGTACCGACCACTACGGCGGCAGCTTCGAGAACCGTGTGCGCCTGACGCTGGAGGTCAGCCGGGCCGTGCGGGACACTTTTCCCGCCCACCTGCCAGTGTTCGTGCGGGTCAGTGCCAGCGACTGGGCCGCAGGGGGCTGGACGCCCGACGAAACCGTGGAACTGGCAAAACTGCTGATGAAAATTGGAATAGACGTGCTGGACGTGTCGAGCGGCGGCCTGACCTCGGCGCAGAAGATCGAGGTGGGGCCGGGCTACCAGCTTCCCTTCGCCGAGCAGGTGAAGAAGGAGACCGGCATGACGACGATGGCCGTGGGCATGATCACCGAACCCCAGCAGGCCGAGACGCTGCTGGAGCAGGGGCAGGCCGACCTCGTGGCGCTGGCCCGCGAGCTGCTGCGCGACCCCCACTGGCCCCAGCGGGCCGCCCATGAGCTGGGCACGAAGATGGACGTGCCGGACCAGTACGCGCGGGCCGTGCGCTGGTGAGAGGCGGCTTGTGGCCTGTGACGCGTGGCCTGTAGGAAAGGCCGGAAATCCGAGATGGGTCCTGGGTTCCTGGTCTACTGATCGTCCACAAAACCGGGGCTGCCGACGCGGTCCAATACATCGTCAACCGATCTGACTGGGGTTCTGTCCCCCTCTACCTTTGGGAGAGGGGCCTCGTGCAGCGAGGGGGTGAGGGGAAGGCAGGCCAGATACCCACTGACCAGTTGATGCCGTACCTATCCACCCCACCCCAACCACCCTCCAGACAGTCCTGAACGCCTCCGACGCAGGTTGCCGGGCAGGAAGGCGTAATGTGTTGGGCGACATGTGAACACCTTCCTGTTCAGAACAGGATAGGATTTCAGGTGCGCCCCGCTCAGAATCAACTGGCACACCCGGCTGGCCCGTTCACCTGCCCATTCCCCCTGGAGGAACCACCATGACCATTCTCGACCGCCTGTCCCGCCTGATCCGCGCCAACGTCAACGACATCATCGGCAAGGCCGAAGACCCCACCAAGATCATCGACCAGACGCTGCTCGACATGCGCGAGGCCTACGGCGAGGCCCGCACAGAGGTGGCCGGAGCGATGGCCCAGTCGGCCAAACTGGAGCGCGAGGCCAGCACCAACAGCACGCTGGCCGCCGAGTACGGCGAGAAGGCCGAGGCCGCCCTGCGTGCGGGCAGCGAGGACCTGGCCCGCGAGGCGCTGCGGCGCAAGCAGAACCACACCGATCTGGCCGCCGGATTCAGCGCCCAGCTGGGCACCACCAGCAGCACGGTAGACAGCCTCAAGACCCAGCTGCGCGCACTGGAAGCCAAGATCGACGAGATGGAGACGCGCCGCCAGTTGCTGGTGGCCCGCGCCCAGACCGCCAACGCTTCGGGGGCGCTGGAGAAGGCCAGCGGCTTCGACAAGGCGGGCGGGGCCATGAGCGCCTTCGACGACATGGAGCGCAAGGTGGCGGGCATGGAAGACCGCAACAACGCGTCAGCGCAGCTGCGCGACGAGGGCGACATCGACGCCCAGCTCAAAAACCTGGGCCGCGACAAGACCCTCGACGAGGAAATGGCCGCCCTGAAAGCCAAGGTGGGCGGCGACGCGAAAGCCTGAGCGTATTCAGTCCGAAAAACAGGGGCAGTCTTCTTCGGACGGCTGCCCCTTCTTCTGCCATGATGACGCCATGACTTCCTTTGGACGGCCACACGGAACCGAGTTTCTGGTCACCACCTCCAACGACCTTCAGGGCTACCGCGTGACCCGGCAGCTGGGGGTGGTGCGCGGCCTGACCGTGCGCTCGCGCAGCGTGCTGGGCCAGATCGGGGCGTCGTTCCAGACCCTGCTGGGCGGCAATATCACCCTGTACACCGAACTGGCCGAGAAGGCGCGCCAGGAAGCCTTCGAGCTGATGGTGCAGCACGCCCGTGAGCACGGCGCGAACGCCATCATCGCCATGCGCTACGACGCCAACGAGATCACCGACGGCGTGACCGAGGTGCTGGCCTACGGAACCGCCGTGGTGGTCGAACTTTCGGCTTAGAACATTTGTCAAAAAGGCTTTCTCATTTTGACCGACCAGAGGGAGTGAATTTAGTCGGGCAGGTGGGACAATGGAGGGACGCCCTGGTTGTTCTCTCGTACCGGAATTCGGACAACTGCTCTAAGATCCGCGCTTCTCTGAACGTAGGCACGGTATCAGCCACACTTCATGAATATTGACAGTCTGCGCCCCTCCGAGCCGCTATTCTCACGTCATGACTGCCCGCTGCCTTTACGTCCTGCTCCTTCCAGCACTGCTGGCCGCCTGCGCCCCGGCCCAGCAGGCGCAGCAGGCCCCGGTCACGGCCAGCACCAGCGTCTCGCAGGTCTCGTTCTACCCGTTTCAGGCGGGGCTGAGCTGGAACTATTTGCCCGACGGCGACACACAGGGCGGCCAGCCGTATACGCTCAAAGCACTCGGGCCGTCGGTGTTCGGCAGCGTGCAGGCGCAGGCGTACAACCTCTCGGGGCGCGGCGCGGACCAGACCAGTTACCGCCTGATCTCGGCGCAGGGGGTGCAGCTTCTGGGCTTCCGCAAGCCGGGCCTGAGCGTGCGCCTCGACCCGCCCTGGCAGGAGGCGCTGGCTGAGGGGGCCTGGAAGGTGGGGCTGGCCTGGCAGGGCGAGAGCAACATCACGGTTCAGTCCGACGACGGACGCACCAACGTGTCGGGCAAGGTGAACTACAGCTACCGGGTGCTTGACCAGCGTAGCGTGAGCATCGGGTCCCAGAGCTACCGGGTCTGGGTGGTCAACCGCCAGATCACCGACACCGTGGGCGGGCTGTTTCCGGCCTCGCAGGAGCAGTGGTTCGTGCCCTATGTGGGCGACGTCCGCACGCCCGAAGGCCTGCTGCTCACCGGGCGCAACTTTGCAGGAGGCCAGCCATGAAGGAACCTGTCGTGAAAGAATCCGTCACCGATGCATCCGTTGAATCCGTCCTGAGTCAACCCGCTCTGCACGCGCCAGAAC
>JANXWI010000106.1 GCA_025351205.1 Deinococcus sp. | reverse complement strand
GCTGGCCCGCGTGGTTGGCCAGGGCGACCCCTTCGGCACTCCCCTCACCGGGATGCAGGGCGAATTCCGGGCCTCGCTCGAAGGTCTGGGCCATGTGGCGCAGGCTCAGCCCGCTCTGCTGGTGCTGGACGCCTCGGCGCTGGGCCTGGACGAACTGCACCGGGGCGAGTGCAGCCTGAGCGTGGGCCGCACCAGTTCAGACGGTGCGGTGCTGAGCCTGCGCGGCGACCTGGACCCGGCGCGCGGCGCACAGTTTCTGCACGAGGTCGCCGGGCTGCTGGGCACGCCGATCCTGCTGCTGTTCTGAATCCAGGTAAACACACGGGTCTCGCCGCAGCTGCAACCTGATAAACTGAAGTACGGTGTCACGCACCGTGCTTTTTTTTGGCCTGACCGTACCTTCGTTCGGCCTGACTGCGCTTGTTTCTGGCCTGTCGGTGCAGGACAGACGCGGTCTGCCGCGCCAGAAAAGCCTGGGCCGGGAGAAACCTGGCCTTCGTGCGTGGCGTTCAGGAGCATTACATGCCGGGAATCGCGATCATCGGGGCGCAGTGGGGAGACGAGGGCAAGGGCAAGATCACCGATTTTCTGGCTCCGGGGGCCGAGTACGTGGTGCGCTACCAGGGCGGGGCCAACGCCGGGCATACCGTGACGGCCAAGGGCCAGACCTTCAAGCTCAACCTGCTGCCCAGCGGCGTGCTGCACCCCGGAACCGTCAGTATTCTGGGCGACGGCATGGTGATCGACCCCATGAAGTTCATGGAGGAGCGCGCCAACCTGGCCGCCGCTGGCCTGCATCCCGAGCTGCGCATCTCGGACCGGGCGCATCTGGTGTTGCCGCACCACAAGTACGTGGACGGACGCAAGGATTTCGTGGGCACCACGGGCCGGGGCATCGGGCCAGCCTATGCGGACCGTGCGCGGCGGGTGGGCCTGCGTTTCGGTGACCTGCAAGACGAGGCAGTGTTGCGCGAGCGGGTTGAGCGGCTGCTGGAGGCCAAGCCCAACAGCACCCGCGACGCGGGCTGGATAAACGTGCAGGCGGCGCTGGACGCCTTGGCCCCCATCCGGGAACAGCTGCTGCCGTTCGTCCACGACACCGGCTCCCAGCTGAGGCAGGCGGTGAAGGAGGGGCGCAACGTGCTGTTCGAGGGTGCGCAGGCCACCCTGCTGGACCTGAACTACGGCACCTATCCCTTTGTGACCAGCAGTCATCCCACGGTGGGCGGCATTCTGGTGGGCACCGGCGTCAGCCACAAGGCCCTGAACAGGGTGTACGGCGTGGCGAAGGCGTTCAACACCCGCGTGGGGCACGGCCCGTTTGTCACCGAGGTGTTCGGCGAGATGGAACTGCGGCTGCGCGGCGACGGTTCGCAGCCCTGGGACGAGTACGGCACCACCACCGGGCGGGCGCGGCGCGTGGGCTGGCTCGACCTGCCGCTGCTGCAATACGCCGTGGACGTGAATGGCCTCGACGGGCTGGTGATCAACAAAATGGACGTGCTGGCGGGCCTGGAGAGCGTGCCGGTCTGCACCGGCTACGACGCGGCGGGCGGCCCCGTCTACCGCCAGATGAAGGGCTGGGCCACCACCGAAGGGGCCGTCAGCCGGGCCACCCTGCCCGGAGAAGCGCAGGCGTACCTGGACCTGATCGAGGAGAGCGTGAACTGCCCGGTGGTGATCTTCTCGTGCGGCCCCGCCCGCGAGCAGACCTACGGCCAGGTGGACTGGAGGCTGGGCGCGGCCCTGAGCTGAGCGGCGGGGCCTCACCTGAGCGGCTGAAGGTCAGATGAAGCTACTGGCGCAACCATGACATTCATGAAGGGTGCTCCCTCCTAGACTTCCTCCACTCAAGGAGGCCCAAGTGACCACTCGATTCGATGAAAAGGCCCACCCCATGCCCATACCCAGGACCAATGAAGCCCTGAACCCCGCCGCCGACGCCTCGGGAATTGCCGGACTGACCCACGACTGGCTGACGCGCATCGGCGAAGACCCGGAGCGCGAGGGCCTGCTCAAGACCCCGGAACGCGTGGAGAAAGCCTGGCGTTTTCTGACCTCCGGCTACCGTCAGACCCTGCAAGAGGTGGCCGGAGACGCGGTGTTTGCCGCCGAGGGCAGCGAGATGGTGGTGGTCAAGGACATCGAGTTCTATTCGATGTGCGAACACCACATGCTGCCCTTTTATGGCCGAGCACACATCGGGTATATTCCCAGCACCCAGATTCTGGGCCTGTCCAAGTTTGCCCGCATCACCGATCTGTACGCCCGCCGCCTTCAGGTGCAGGAGCGCCTGACCACCCAGATCGCCGAGGCGGTGCAGGAGCTGCTCAACCCCGTCGGGGTGGCCGTGGTGCTGGAAGGCGTGCATCTGTGCATGGCGATGCGCGGCGTGGAGAAGCAGAACTCTTCGACCACCACCAGCGCCATGCGCGGCCTGTTCAAGGAAGACTCGCGCACGCGCGCCGAGTTCATGAGCAACATCCAGAGCCATTTTTCGGCGCGCTGAACACGCCAGCGTTGGGAGCAGCTGGGTCAATAGATATTTCGCAGCTGATTGACCAGAATTCCTCTCAGAACGTGGTTCGTCGCGGCTCTGAAACCATCGGCGGTGCCTGCTCTGAATCTGGATCCCGGCCACACGACAGTTTCAAATTTCAAGGATTGACAGGAAGGAGATGAGGACTGTTCGCCCGCCCGTGGCGCTGTTGCAGGCGCTGCTGTACGCTTGACCGATGAAACCACTGGCGCTGCTTGTAGGGCTGTTCTTCGGCACGGCCCTTTCTTCTGCGCCCTCCTCCTCGCTGCTGGAGTTCGGGGCAGGCGAACCCGCCTGGTACTCGCGCAACGACACGGTGATGGGCGGGGTGTCGAGCAGCCGCCTGCGTGTGAACGGCGGGGTGCTCAGGTTTTCGGGTCAGGTGCGTCTGGAGAACAACGGAGGATTTTCGGGCATTCGCTCCAGCCCCGGCCACTACGACCTGAGCGGGGTTTCCAGCGTGGTGCTGCGCGTCAGGGGTGACGGCAGGCGGTACGCTCTTCAGCTGGGGACCAGCGCCACGTCTGGTGTGACCTACCGCAACGAGTTCGGCACCGTGGCCGGACAGTGGATAGAGGTGAAGATTCCGCTCAGTTCGTTGCGGCCCACACGTTCGGGCGAACGGGTCCAGGGTCCGGCGCTCGATACCCGGCGGGTGGCGTTTTTCGGGCTGGTCATCGGGAATGGCCGCGCCGAGAGCTTCTCGCTCGATGTCGACTGGATCAGGGCAGAGTGAGGGCCGGGGGCCGGCTGGAACCTCACCACGCCCCGGCTCACTACGCCCGGACTTACTGTGCCCCGACTCACCGCGCCCCGACTCACCGCGCCCCGATCACCTCGATGGCCCGCGCCAGCTGTTCGTCGCTGATCTGGTGATGCAGCACGAAGCGCACCCGGTCGGTGTCGAGGGCGTTTGCCAGCAGACCCTGCGCGGCCCAGGCATCCACCTTCGCCTGGGCACCTTGCAGGCCCGCGTAGACCATGTTGGTCTGCACCGTGTCCAGGTCCACGTCGTACCCGGCATTCACCAGGGCGTGGGCCAGCTCGCGGGCGCGGCGGTGGTCGTGCGGCAGCCGGGCTGGCCCCTCGCGCAGCGCAATCAGGCCCGCCGCCGCCAGCATTCCGGCCTGACGCATGCCGCCGCCCATCATCTTGCGGTAGCGGTGGGCGCGGGCCACGAAGTCGCGGCTGCCCAGCAGCACGCTGCCCACCGGCGCGCCCAGCCCCTTGCTCAGGCACAGGCTGACGCTGTGAAAGTGCCTCGCGACGTCGCGGGCACTCACGCCCTGGGCGGCGGCGGCGTTCATCATGCGCGCGCCGTCCAGGTGCAGCGGCAACCCTTCCTGATCGGCCACCTCGCGCACGCCCGCCATCACCTCGGCTGGCAGCACCGTGCCGCCCGCCTTGTTGTGGGTGTCTTCCAGCGAGATCAGGCCGGTGGGCGACTGGTGGATGCTGCGCCGGATGGCCCGCCGCACGCCGTCCGGGTCGGGGATACCCCTGGGGGCCGCCACGAAGCGCGGCACCACGCCCGAAAAAGCGGCCATCATGCCCAGTTCCCACTCGTAGATGTGCGACCCCTCGGCGCAGATGACCTCCTGGCCGCGTTGGGTATGCACCGCAATCGCCACCTGGTTGGTCATGGTGCCTGACGGCATGAACAGTCCGGCCTCGAAGCCCAGCAGCCGCGCGGCCTCCTGCTGAAGCTCGTTGACGGTGGGGTCTTCGGCGTACACGTCGTCGCCCACCAGGGCCTCGGCCATCGCCCGGCGCATGGTGTCGGTGGGGGTGGTCACGGTGTCGCTGCGAAGGTCGATGCGCGGAGTGCGGGAAACGGACATGCCCGGATGCTAGCTCAGGGCGAGAAGCTGAATTGCAGACGATTACAGCGCGGATGGCTGGGATGCGGATGGTCGAGCGAAGATTCTCCCGGCGTCCGTCTACTGGTCCCCCTCGCCGGGCGCGACAGCATCGTCAAGCGGAAAGGTGTCTGTGAACGGAACAGTCTCTCTGAGCGGAAAGGTGTGCAGCTCTCGCACCTCGCCGCCGCTCTCGCGCGTCAGGCTCAGGGCCGACACCCTGAAGCCGGGCACCGGACTGCTCAGCCCCTCCAGCTGCGCTTCCAGCTGCGGCCAGGCCCAGGGCAGCACGCCCAGCGCCAGCGTCAGGTGCGGCAGGTACTCCCGCTGGTCGTAGGGCTGCGGCGGCGCGGCGGGCAGGGTCAGCACGAGGTCGTGCAGCAAAAGCAGGTCGGGCGAGCGTTCGCACTCCAGAAACACGATGCCCGGAAAGGTGCGCCAGCCCCGGACCCGGACCTCGAAGCTGGGAACGTCGGCCAGCAGCGCCCGGAGCGCCTGCACCAGCGCCTCCTCGGACGGCTGCACCGTACTGGCCTGCTGCACCGTTCCTGGTTTCTGTCCCGTCCCAGCGAGCTGCTCCACGTAGAAGGGTGCCCGCAGGTTCAGGTGCGGGTCACCGTAGGCCCGCACACCCAGCCGCCGCTGCTGCTGCCTGAGCCAGCCGTCGAGTTCCGGGCTGGGCCAGGCCACCAGGCCGTAGAGCGGACCAGCAGACGGGCTTAAGACGCCGGTGGCCGGGGCACTCACCTCAGCCCACGCGGTAGCGGCACTCGGGCGCGCCGCAGGCGATCCGCGACTCGCGCACCACCGGCACGCCCAGCAGATCGGCGTAGAGCTTCTGCTCGGACTGGCACAGCTGGGAAAAATCGCGGGCCACCTTGAGGGCCGGGCAGTTGCGCTCCACGAGGTACCACACGCCGTCTTCCTGAAGCGCCTCGGCGGCGTAGCCCGCTTCGCGCAGTTTCAGCGCCAGCGTCTCCAGGCGCTCGGGCAGTTCGCCCTGTACGGCGGCAGACAGCCTGTGGTGCAACTCGGCCTGCCGGGCGTCCAGAATCTGCAACACCGCGCCGTCACCGAACAGCTGTTCGATGTGCCTGAACACGTCGCTGCACAACGTGGCGTACGATTTGGGGAAGGTACTCTCGCCGCGCTCGCTCAGGGCGTAGACGTGCTGCGGCCTGCCGCGCCCGCCGGGTTTCTCGGTGCGGGCCGTGATCAGCCCCGACTCTTGCAGGTCGCACAGGTGTTTTCTGGCCGCCGGAACGCTGATGTCCAGTTCCTGTGCCAGCGCCTGGACGGTGGGCGCGCCGTGCCGCTTGACCAGTTCCAGGAGCCGGGCCTTGGTGCCCTGTGGAGGCGTGTTCTGAGCTGACATGGCCTGGGGCTGGGAGGGTAACGCTTCGGGAGGGGTGAGAAGGCCGGGTTCCATACCGCTCAGGCCATCGGCAGCGGCTCAAGCGAGCCTGCGAAGGTC
>JANXWI010000076.1 GCA_025351205.1 Deinococcus sp. | reverse complement strand
TCTCTATCCTGAGCGGTGGACGCTGTGCCAGACACGGCCCATACGGCCTGTGAAAGCTACGCACCCACCAAACTGGCCGCCCGGACCCACGAGTCCGGGTGTTCTGCCTGCAAGCTCCGGGCCGCCGCCTCGGCCTGTTCGCGGCTGCGGGCCAGGGCAAAGCAGGTGCTGCCCGAACCGCTCATCAGGGGCGAGTGCAGGCCAGCCGCCTCCAGTGCGCCCAGGGCCGCCGCGACCTCCGGCTGCCTCGCCAGCACGCCCGCTTGCAGGGCGTTGAGGTACGGCAGCGGTTGACCGCCTTCCAGGGCCGCCCGGATGGCCTCCACGTCCAGCGGCGGGGTGAAGCCCCCCGTTTCGTCCAGCCAGCGGTAGGCGTCGGCGGCGCTGATGGCCGTGCCGGGGTTGAGCAGCACCAGGTGGACGGGTGGCAGGTCTATGGGCGTGATCTGCTCCCCGGTGCCCTGCACCAGCGCCGCCCCCGGCGTCAGGAAGAACGGCACGTCCGCGCCCAGCTGGGCGGCCAGGAAGTGCAGGTCCACCTCTGCCGGATACAGGCCGCGCAGCGCCAGCAGCGTACTCGCCGCGTCGCTGCTGCCGCCGCCCAGCCCCGAGGCCAGCGGCAGCGATTTGTGCAGCACGATCTCGGCCCCGGCCTCCAGCCCGGCGGCGTCCAGATACGCCTGCGCCGCCCGGTACACCAGATTGCGGCTGTCGGTTGGCAGGTCGGCCCCCCGCACCTCCAGGCGGAGCGTGTCGGCGGGCCGGACCTCCAGGGTGTCGCCCACGTCCAGAGGCAGCATCAGGGTGTGCAGCGCGTGGTATCCGGCGTGCGGCTGGCCCGCCGGAACGACCCCCAGCACGCTCAGGCCCAGGTTGATCTTGGCGGGCGCGAAGACGCTCAGGGCTGTCATACCAGTGCCTGTGCGTCCCAGACGGCGGCCAGCGCCTCGGCCAGCAGCAGGTCGCCGGGCGTCGTGACCTTGAACAGTGCAGCCTCGCCCGGAACCAATCTGACCGCGTGGCCCGCCCGGTGCAGCAGCCCGGCGTCGTCGGTGGCGCTGTGCCCTTCGGCCTGGGCCTCCCGGTGCGCGGCCAGCAGCCAGTCTCTGCGGCCCGCCTGCGGGGTCTGCACCGCCCACAGCCCGGCACGCTCGACCAGGTTGCCCCACAGCGGCCCCTCGGCCCGCAGCAGGGTGTCGGCCAACGGGTGCGCCACGGTCACCGCGCCTGTGAGCTGCACGGCCTCCAGCACGGCCCGAATAGTGGCCGCGCTCAGGAAGGGCCGGGCCGCGTCGTGAATCAGCACCAGATCGGCGCCTGTCGCCTCCAGCAGCCGCAGCACGCTCTCCTGCCGGGTAGCGCCGCCCACGATGGCCCGCGCCCGCACACCTTCTGGCAGAGTCGTTCCGTCTGGCAGGGCCACCAGCACCTCGTGGACATGGGGCGCGAGGGCCGACACCGAGCGCTCCAGCAGGCTCTTGCCCGCCACCTGAACAAACGCCTTCGGGCCGTGTCCCAGCCGCTGCCCCGACCCCGCCGCCGGAATCAGCGCCGCGACCTTCATTTCGTCTCTTCCTGTTCTCGTTCTTCTTTATCTGCCCAACGTCTGAAGCCCGGCACGTCCAGCCCGAACTGGTCGAGCAGCCGCGCCGTCACGAAATGCAGCAGCTCATTCACGTCTTTCGGCGCGTGATAAAACCCAGGGCTGGCGGTCATGACGGTGGCCCCGGCGTCGTGGACGCGCAGCATGTTTTCCAGCATCGGGCGCGGCAGGGGGTCTTCGCGCAGGGCGAGAACTAACCGCCGCCGCTCTTTGAGCGTGACGTGGGCGGCCCTGGACAGCAGGGTGTCGGCAAAGCCCCCGGCCACCTTGGCGAGCGTTCCGGCGCTGCACGGCACGATCAGCATGCCGCCCGTGCGGTACGAACCGCTCGCCACGCTGGCGGCCAGGTCGCGGTCATCATGGACATGGCTCGCCAGCGCCGTCAGCTCTGGAAGCTGCGGCCCGCCCTCGGCGCTCATGACCCGCTTGGCCCCGCTCGACACCACCAGGTGCGTCTCGACCTGCAATTCATGGAGAGATTGAAGCACGCTGAGCGCATACGGAATGCCGCTTCCGCCCGATACACCGACCACCAGTCTCATGAGGTTCAGGGTAGCAAGCCACAGGCAGGACGCGTGCCTCAGCGGGCGAGCGTTCCCCTCAGGCTCAGCGGTTCCAGCACCCGGAAGGTGGTCTGGGATGAGGATTCCAATTCCAGCTTCTCGCCGCCCTGCTCAAAACGCAGCTTCAGGACATGGGTGGCGGCGGTGTTCAAATAATTCAGATGAACTTCCAGCGCATCGGGCGCGGTCCAGGCGGCGCAGGCGGCCACGCGGCGGTCTTTGCTCGGGTCCAGCGTGCTGACATGGTCGAAACGGGTGTGGTTCACCGCCCAGGTTCCCATTCCAGCCATGATCGGGAAGCTGCCTTCAGCGGTGCTCAGGGTCAGCTCGGCCTGCCCGCTCAGGCTGCCCAGCCGCAACTCGGTCAGCCCCAGCACGTTCGGCTCGAAAGTGTAGCTGCGTCCGCCCAGCCGCACGGCGAACGGTGAATCTAACAGGCCCGCCACCGGGGGCAGTTCCAGGCTGGCGCACTTGTGTTGCAGCCGCTCCAGGGCACCGGGTTCGGGGGTCAGGGGTCCAGGCTCGAAGGCGGGCAGCAGGTGCGTCCACACCAGATCGAGCACCGACTGCATGTTGTCCACGGCGCTGTTGATCGCCAGCACCGCCTCCTGCCCGGGCATCACCACGATGAACTGCCCCAGCGCCCCGTCGGCCCGGTACGCGCCGTGCTGGCAGCGCCAGAACTGGAAGCCGTAGCCCTGGTTCCAGTCGTGCGGGCCGCCCCCGTCGCCCTGAACCTGATTGCCGACCTGGGCAGAGGTCGCCTGCTCCACCCAGTCCTCACTCAGAATCGACTGGTCCTTCAGCCGCCAGGGCCGCACCTCCTCGCCCAGCGCCTGCCGGTCCTTCCAGACGCCCTGTTGCCGATACAGCTCGCCCAGGCAGGCCATGTCCTCCACACGCAGGCTCAGCCCCCAGCCGCCCACGGCGACGCCCTCGGCATTGGGTTCCCAGGTCGCCTCGCCGATACCCAGCGGCGCGAACAGGCGCGGGCGCAGGTACCCCAGCAGCGGTTGCCCGCTCAGGCGCTCGACGATGGCGGCCAGCATGTAAGTGCCCCCACTGTTGTACACGAAGTGCGTGCCGGGCTGGAAGTCCACGGACTGCGTCAGGAAGGTCTGCGCCCAGGGCTGCGGCTGCCCCTCTTGCAGCACCCCCGTCAAGCTCTCGGCAAGTCCCCTGGCATGCCCAGTGGTCATGGTCAGCAGGTCGCGCACCCGCATGGCCGCCAGATGAGCGCTGACCACCTCGGGGCGAAATTCGGGAAAGAAGGACAGCACCGGGTCGTCAATGCTCAGCAGCCCCTCTCCTACCGCCAGCCCCACCGCCGTGGACACGAAGCTTTTACTGACCGAGAACAGGGCGTGCGGCTGCTCCAGGCTGAAGGGTGCCCACGCGCCCTGCGCGATCAGGTGGCCGCGCCGCAGCAGCACGAAGCTGTGCAGCTCCAGGCCCGCGCTCTCGGCGGCCTCGACAAAGTTCTGCACGGCGCGGGCGGGCAGGCCCTGGGCCTCCGGGCCGCTGTTGGGAAGGCTGGATGTCATGGGCACCAGCATAAGCGCCGTGCATCGGCAAAACAGCGAAAAGCCTGTCTGCGGGCCGGTCCCGCCCGGAACCTGAAGAGAACCCCAATGGCCCGCCCGACCCCCATGCTAGGATGATCCAAATGGACGAGCCTCCCAGTTCTGTTTCTGGCCCGGCACGTGCCCTGGAAACCCAGGTTCCATTGCCTACACCGCCCCGAGCTGTCAGGTCACAGGGCGGCGTTTTTGCTGTAGCTCCGCGCTGGTGGACGCAGTGAGACGGGCAGGCCATTCTGAAGCCGTGGGCAGGACGCCCCGCAGAGTGGCGGCGCGTTGGAGCGTGCCCACCCAATGAACGATTTTCTAGGACTCGCGGCACTGGTCATTCTGGTGTTGTTCAACGGCTTTTTCGTGGCAGTCGAGTACGCACTGGTGAGTGTCCGGCGAACCCGTATCGACCAGCTGGCCGACGAGGGCGTGCGTGCAGCCGTCACGGTCCAGCGGGTGCTCAGCCGCCTTGACCGGTACATCGCGGCGGTGCAGCTGGGCGTGAGCATGATGAGCATGTTGATCGGCTTCATTGCCGAACCGGCCATCGAGCACCTGTCGCGCCCACTGTTTGCCGCGCTGCACACGCCCGAGAGCTGGATCAGGCCGCTGTCGTTCACGCTGGCCTTCGTGCTGAGCACCACGCTGCACATCGTGTTCGGCGAGCTGTTTCCCAAGTCGGCGGCCCTGCAACGCAGCGAACAGGTGGCGATGGCCTTCACGCCGACGCTGGTGGCCTTTACCACCGTGTTTGGTCCGGTCATCTCGCTGCTCAACGCCTTCGGGCGCGGCGTGCTGAAGCTGTTCGGGTTCAAGGCGGTGGCCGGGCACCACACCGCGCACTCGGAAGAGGAAATTCGCATGATCGTGTCGGCCAGCAGCCAGGAAGGGGTGCTGGAAAACGACGAAAAAGAACTGCTGTACAACGTGTTCGACCTGTCCGATACGATGGTGCGCAGCATCATGACGCCGCGCGTGGACATGATCGTGACCGACAGCGCCGCGCCGCTCAGGAGGCTGCTGGAGCTGAACACCGAACACGGCTACTCGCGCGTGCCGGTCTACCAGGACACGCCCGACAACGTGGTGGGCGTGGCGCACACCAGCGACGTGCTGCGCCACCTGGAAAACCTGGACCAGATGACCATCGCCGAGCTGATGCGGCCCACCTTCTACATTCCCGAGAGCATGCGCATCAACGACCTGCTGAAAAAGATGCAGGAGCGCAAGAGCCACATGGCGATTGTCGTAGATGAATTTGGCGGCACCACCGGCCTGGTGACGCTGGAAGACGCGCTGGAAGAGATCGTGGGCGAAATCTACGACGAGGACGACGAGGAGGAAGACGCGCAGATCGAGGTGCTGGGCGAGGGCCTGTACCTGATGGACGCCGCCGTGGGCGTGGACGAGGTGGAAACCCGCCTGGGCATCGGCCTGGACGACGACGAGGAGAACGAGTTCGACACGCTGGGCGGTTTCATCACGCACCACTACGGCGACATTCCCGAGGTGGACGCCCGCTTCATGCACGGCGGCTGGTGCTTCACCGTCGAGGAGGCCGATCAGCGCCGCGTGATGAAGGTGCGCGTGGAACGGATGCCCGAGCCGATTCTGGGCGAATTCGAGGCGGAGGCCGCCCGTGAGTGACCTGAACCCAGTTGGCCCCAACACCACCGCGCCCGACGCCGAACTGCTGGCCGCCGCCAGAACAGCTTTTGCCAACGCCTACGCGCCCTACAGCCACTTTCAGGTGGGCGCGGCGCTGCGGACGCCGGACGGAGGGCTGTTCAGCGGGGCCAACGTCGAGAACGCCAGCTACGGCCTGGGCCGCTGCGCCGAACAATCGGCCATTCAGGGCATGGCGAGTACGGGTGGCCGCGAGTTTTCGCAGATCATCGTGTACTCCGAAAGCAGCCCACCCGCCAGCCCCTGCGGCGCTTGTCGGCAGGTTCTATTCGAGTTCTCGCCGGAAGCCCAGGTCACGTGCGTGAACCATCTGGGCGAGGTGGTCGAGGGGCAGGTGAAGGACTTTCTGCCGCATGGGTTTAGATTGGAGCATGGGAAGGGCTGA
>JANXWI010000058.1 GCA_025351205.1 Deinococcus sp. | reverse complement strand
AGGTCCCCCCGCCCGCCCCCCGATCTGGAGAGGGCGGGCCGTTGCCGTGCAGGTCGCCTGAACCCTGACCACATCTCTGGACTCTGGAGCATTTGTCATCATTCCACTGCCAAAACAACCGCCTTTTGTCAGCTCCATCGTGCCCAATGCTCTGAGCGTCCGAATCTGCACCATGTTTGGTCTTTCCTCGCCCTACCATTCGGGCCATGCGCCTGATCAAGCCCCGCCGCCGTTCCCGCCCTGCCCGAGTGCGCCGTGGGCTGCGATCTTCTCTGGGCTGGCTGCTGGCGCTGGCCGCCGTGCTGGTGCCGCTGTACTTCGTGTTCCGGGTAAAGCTGACCGCCACGCCGGAGGTCGCCCTGAAGGCCGGAACCGAACTGCTCGGCGGGAAAAAGGTGCTGGCCATCGTCGGGCATCCGGACGACCTGGAGTGGTACGTCGGCGGCACGCTGCGGCGTTTGAGCAGTGCGGGCGCAGACGTGCAGGTGGTGGTGGCGACCAGAGGTGAGAAGGGACCAAACCGCACGCGGGTGGCCGACCTGCCCGGCACGCGCGTGCGCGAACAACTGGCCGCCGCGAAGATCAACGGGTACGCGCGGGTGCGCTTTCTGGGCCTGCCTGACAGGGCCTCCGCCAAAGACCCGCGCTTCCTGCCGGACGTGCAGACCGTCTACAACGAGGTGCGGCCCGACGCCGTGCTGATCTTCGACCCCGAATTGCCCTCGCTGCCCTACCTGCATGTGGACCATCAGGGCGCGGCACGGGTGACGCTGGCCTTCTGGCGCACCCTGGGCGCGGGCCGCCCGCCCGTCTACCTGTTTCAGAGCCGCCGCCCCGACGTAGCGGTAGACATTTCCGGCGTGATCGCCACCAAGGAACGGGCGCTGGCCCAGCACGTGACCCAGAACGGCGGCAGTGGCGCGGGCATGCGCGGGCTGTTCGGCGGCAGAGCGGTGGGCGTGTCCTACGCGGAGTATTTCCGGGTGCTGAGATAGAGCGTTCCCTGGTTTGTAGAGCGTCTGCCGTAATTCAATGGTTCGGACGGTGTCGCAGTCGAAAAAAAGGCAAATCTTGAAAACGTCGTCTGCGAAGCCGAGCCTGTTCACCCCATCCCAGCCTCTCCCCTTGAGGGGAAGGGGCTAAAAACGCTGTGTCTACCGATGTCAAATGTTTCGATTTGGAAACGTCCGCACCATTGAAATTTCCGAGTTTTCAAATCCACAGGTTTCCGCAAGCCTGGCTGAAGTGGGGTTAAGAAGCTGTTCACGCCGCCGGGCCGCCCACGCCAAACAATAGTCGGGCGGCGGCTGCCTTCATCCGGCGGCCCGTAAAGGACACCCATGACCCATGACCCAGCCATGCAGGACCCAGCCATCCAGGACTCAGCCATGCAGGATCCGACCACCAAGTATCCGCAGCCGCCCTTCCCGCGCCAGCCCCAGGACGCGCCCGGCTCTGTTCACGCCATGACCCCCGCACCCGACCACGGCGAGGCGAGTTACAAGGGTTCGGGTCGCCTGAATGGCCGCAGGGCACTGATCACGGGCGGCGACAGCGGCATCGGACGGGCGGTGGCCATCGCCTTTGCCCGCGAGGGGGCCGACGTGGCGATCAACTACCTGGAAAGCGAGGAGAAAGACGCGCAGGAGGTCATCACACTGATTCAGGACGCCGGGCGCAGAGCACTGGCGCTGCCGGGCGACATCACCAGCGAGGCGTTCTGCACCCGGCTGGTGCAGCAGGCCGCCGAGGGCCTGGGCGGCCTGGACATTCTGGTGAACAACGCGGGCAGGCAGACCGCCCAGCAGTCGATTGCCGACGTGAGCAGCGAACAGTTCGACCTCACCTTCAAGACCAACGTGTACGCCATGTTCTGGATCACCAAGGCGGCCATGCCCCACCTGAAACCGGGGGCCAGCATCATCAACACCAGTTCCATCCAGGCGCGGCAGCCCTCGCCCAACCTGCTGGACTACGCCTCGACCAAGGCGGCGCAGGTGGCGTTTACCGAGGCCCTGGCGCAGCAGGTGGCCGAGAAAGGCGTCCGGGTCAACGCCGTGGCCCCCGGCCCTTTCTGGACGCCGCTGCAACCGAGCGGAGGCCAGCCGCAGGACAAGATCGAGCAGTTTGGCAGCGAGACGCCGATGGGCCGCCCCGGCCAGCCCGCCGAGATCGCGCCGCTGTACGTGTTCCTGGCCTGCGACGATTCGAGCTACAGCACGGGCGGGTTGTTCGGCAGCACGGGCGGATTGCTGCTGAGCTGAACGGTGCTTGGGACAGCGGCAGAACGCGGGTGATTCTGCCGCTGTCCTAGAGCATTTGTCAAAAAGGCGTTCTCTTTTTGACCGACTGGAAGGAGTGAATTTAGTGGAGCATTGGGCATGATGGAGCTGACAAAAGGCAGTTGTTTTGGCAGTGGAATTATGACAAATGCTCTATTCCCAGCCATCGTCCCGCACACCGTATCGCCCCACCAGTTCCAGTTCCTGCGCCTTCGGTACCGGAAACCAGACGTAGGCCGAGGCCAGCGCCGCGTCGAGGCGGAAGGCCAGCGCCTTTTTCACGAAGCGTTCCTCCTGGCTGCTCAGCCTGCCCGCCGCCGCCACCCGCTTCAGTTCCTTTGCCAGCGCCCCGGCGTACGGTTCTCGGGCCAGCCGCACGGCCCCCCTGCGGATGGGCAGCGCGGCAATGCTGGGGGTCCATTCCTGTGCCAGCGCCGCCAGAAGCCGTTCGCGGTTGGCCCGGCGGGTGCGGCCCGCCCGCTCGGCCCGCTCACGGGCGTCCATCGCCTTTGCCTGCGCCACCAGAAACTCTTCCTCACGCTCCGCCTCTGCGGCCCGGTCTTCACGGTACAGCTTGACGGGCGGCAGCTTTCTGCGTCCCATCTTCAGGCCGTTGGGCCGCACCGAGTCGTGCTCGCCCAGGAATTCGCGGATCAGCCGGGCGGTCCAGCCGCGCTCCTTGAGGTCCTGGGTGGCGAGAAAGCCTTCCGGCGTGACGGGTGGCGGGCGCTTGGGCACCCTGACAGACTACCGGAGTTGCCTCAGAGGACCGCTCAGCCCTCACGCATGTAGGCAAAGCTCTGGTCAAGCTGCTCGAAGCCCATCTCGGTGCCGAGCAGCTGTTGCAGTTCCTCATCTGAGAGCAGGCCCCGATAAGTCGCGTTCCGTCCCCTAGGCAAGGGACGGACCTGCGCGGACAGATCACGTTGGTAAATGTCGGCCACCACGCCCCGCTGCCGCGTGCTGAGAAACGGCCCGTGTGTGCCGAGCATGGTCCGGCAGTTTTCTGTGAAGCCCCCCACCATGATCAGGCTGTCTGCATCCACCTCAGCCACGGCTTCCAGCAGGCCCCGGAACATGAAGTCCTGTAAGTTTTTCGCCTTGAAAGTGGCTTCGTCGGCGTCGTGCCAGACGTACACGACAGGCACGCCCGCGTCTGTAGCCGCGTTCGGATGAAAGCAGTACAGGTCGCCTGCGCCGCTCATGGCAAACGGGATGAACCGCAGCTCCGGCCTAAGCTGCCAGTAGCTGTCCGGGCCGAGAAGTTCGGCGATTTCCTCGGCGATATCTGCGAACTGCATTAGCTCGAAATCGTTGCCGAACAGCAGCAGCGGTGGCCGCAGCCGCAGCCTGGGAAACTCGCGGGTCAGCCAGTCCGGTCCCGTCTGGCCGATGTCGAGCAGCCCCTCGGCGTACAGCTGTTTGTACAGCGGCGGGTAGGTGAAGCCGTACCTCTACTCGATGGTTTCCAGGGGCGTTGAGGGGTTCATGTCGTTGCCGCGTCCACGAGCTGCACCACCAGATCGGCCCGCGAGCGCGTGGCCCCGGTCAGCCGGGCGTTGCCCTCATCGACCTGCTGCACCCACGCTTCGGCCCCCTCGGCGGACCTGCCGAACTGCTGATGGCGGCGGATCAGGCGCGGCACCCTCAGGCTGTCGGGCACCTCCAGAAACCACACCACGTCGATGGCCGCCAAGGCGTGTTCCCAGCCTCCCGTGTCCAGCAGCAGGTAATTGCCCTCGGTGATGATCAGCCCTGCGTCCGGCGGCACGGGCAGGGCGCTGCCGATGGATTCTTCCAGCTGGCGGTCGAACAGCGGCGCGTAGATGGTCTGGCCCTGTGGCTGGCCCCCCTGTCGGCGCAGGCGAAGGAGCAGCTCGGCGTAGCCGCCCACGTCGAAGGTGTCCGGCGCGCCCTTGCGCTCCCGGCGGCCCAGGCGCGTCAGTTCGGCGTTGGCGAGGTGGAAGCCGTCCATCGACACCAGCGCGGCCTCCGGTATGGCCGCCGTGAGCGCTGCCGTGAGGGTGGATTTGCCCGCCCCCGGCGCTCCGGTGACGCCCAGAATGCGCCGCTCGCCCGGCACCATCAGGCTGCGGGCCAGCGCGACGAGTTCGGGAATGGTCGCCTGGACGACATTGGGGGCCGAGGTTCCGCGCCGATGGGTTGAAGCAGTCGCCATGCTGTCACTGTAGCGGCCCAGGGCCAGGCGCTGGGCGGGTGCCTGCACCGACCAGTTGCGCCACCGACCCGGCCAGCGGTTTCGAGGTCTTGATTTCTATTATCAACGTCGCCTGGGGCTTACCGCAGGACTTCCATCTGAGCAGGGTCTACACACTGACGCCCATGCCGGCAGTTCCGCTCCGCTTTCTTACCGCGCCGATAGAATGACACCGCCACCCCCTGACCACGCCAGCCCCTGACCACGCCACTCCCAAGCCCACCCCCCGCTCCAGGCCCGGCTTCAGCCTGTAGCTATTTGAGCGATGATATATACTCGTGGTATCTACCATGCAGGAGGCCATCATGACAACGCCCAAGTACGACACGGCCAAGCTCTTCCAGACAGGTCGCAGTCAGGCCGTGCGGTTGCCGCAGGCTTACCGGTTTGAAGGCCAGGAAGTCATTCTGAAGCGTGTCGGAGAGGGCGTTTTGTTGCTGCCACGGAACAACCACTGGAGCAACCTGCTCGCCAGTCTGGAGAAATTCGGACCCGATTTTGAGATCGAGCGCGATCAGGGGAAAATGCAGGAACGCGACTGGGACGGTTTCTAGCTTGTGTCTGGAGTCAAATATTTTCTGGACACCAATACCTGCATCTACATCATCAATAAAAAGCCGCCGCATGTCGCCGAGGTGTTCGGACGTCACAGGGTTGGTGACCTCGGTGTGAGCAGCATCACCGTCTCGGAATTGACGTTCGGTGTGGCAAAAAGTCGGCGGGCCGGGAGCCGTGAGGCGCTGGAAACCTTTCTGCTCGATCTGATCAGCGTGCCCTACGACGATGCTGCCGCGTGGCAGTACGGTGATCTGCGGGCCACACTTCAGGCCGCCGGAACCCCGATTGGCCCCAATGACCTGCTGATCGCCGCTCACGCCCTGAGCACCGGGCTGCCGCTCGTGACCAACAATGTCAGCGAGTTTGAGCGGGTACCAGGGCTGAACGTTGAGAACTGGTTTTAGAAATTGACCTCTCCGCCCCCTGAACGCCGCCAGCCAGGGCACGCCCCAGCTCAGGCTTGAGATTGCACGTCTGGCCCAGGATATTTTATGCCAGAATTTGTGGTATCACCTGTGGTACCATAATTTATGCTGGTCGTTCTCGATACCAATGTCATTTACGCCGCGCTGAGATCACGCCAGGGGGCGTCTTTCGCCCTTCTGCGCCGGGTCGCCGAGGGTGATTTTCAGATGGCCCTCTCTGTGGCCCTGTGTCTGGAATACGAAGACGTTGCCTTCCGGGAGCCGCCGCCACTCCCCAGGCAGGCGATCAATGACATTCTCGATCAGCTTGTGGCCGTGAGCGTGCGGCCCCGGATGGCGTTTCTGTGGCGGCCTCAGTTGCGCGATCCGAAAGACGATATGGTGCTTGAACTTGCCATCAATGCCAACTGCCCGTATATCGTGACGTTCAATATCCGGGACTTCAAAGGCTCGGAGGCGTTCGGTATCCAGGCCACCACACCCGCCCAGTTTCTCGCTCTGCTTGGAGGTCAGCCATGAGTGCCCTCAGTGTCCGTTTGCCCGACAGCCTGCATAAGCGCCTGAAAGAACTGGCTGCTCAGGAAGGTGTGAGCATCAACCAGTTGATTTCACTTGCCGTCACAGAAAAAGTGAGCGCCCTGTTGACAGAGGATTACCTGAACGTCAGGGCCGCGCGTGCCAGCCGGGAAAAGTTCGACGCCGCCATGTCGCTTGTGCCCGATACCGAGCCTGTACCCGGTGATGAACTGCCCTGACCACGCCACTCCAAGGCCCGCCCCCCGCCCCAGGCCCGGCTTGAGCGTGGAAGTGCGGGAAGCGTTAAACTGAGGCATGTCACTGCGGGACGCCAAAATGAACCGAGAGGTCTGGGACATCGTGACGCTGGAAACCCAGAACGATGACCTGGCCTACTGGCTGAGCAAAACGCCTACAGAGCGGCTGGAAGCGCTGGAACTCCTGAGGCAGATTCACTATGGCTACGATCCAGCTACCGCAAGACTTCCACGACTTTTTGAGCTTGTTGAATCTACATTCGGTTGAATATCTGCTGATCGGTGGGTACGCCGTCAACCTGTACGGCTTTGTGCGGGCCACCGGCGACATGGACGTGTTCATTGCCCTGAACCCGGACAACGTGGGCCGGATCGTGACCGTTTTCCATGAGTTCGGCATCGGCAGCATGACGGCAGAAGCGCTGCAACCTGGCAAGATCATCCGGCTGGGCGTGCCCCCTATGCGGCTGGAGGTTCTGAACCGGATCAGTGGCGTGACCTTTGCGGAGGCCTACGCCACCCGTGAGATGAAGGAGCTGAACGGCCTGAGCATTCCGGTCATCAGCTTGAAGATGCTGCGACAGAACAAGGCTGCCAGTGGCAGGCCGAAAGACCTGGGCGACCTGAGCGAGTTGCCCGACGCCCCCTGACCACGCCAACCCCGTCCCGCCCCCCGTCCCAGGCCCGGCTTCAGCCTGGGATTTTGGGAAGCGCTAAACTGAGCCATGACGAATGTGCGGCTTCCAGACAACGTGGCGCAGGAGCTGCTGGTATTAACGGGTCAGTCTGACACCGACGCAGCGGTGCTGGAAGCCGTCAGCGACTACATGCAGTACAGGCGGCAACTGAAGGTGCTGGAGTTCGAGGGCCACTTCGACGCCGACCCGACCTACGATTATAAAGCCCAGCGCCGCCTTCCGTGACCGCCGGGCGCGTGCTGGTAGACAGCGACGTCTGGTCGGAGTTCTACCGTAGGCGCATAGGCGATCCTTCCGAGCAGGTGCGCCAGCTCCGGGCGCTGATCGTCGGGCGGCAGGTGTTGGTGATTGGCGCCATCCGGCAGGAAGTGTTGACCGGCTGGCGTTACCCGCACCAGTTTGAGCAGGTGCGCGAGCAGATGCGGGCCTTTCCGAACGAAGCGCTGACCGAGCGGGAATATGAACTGGCTGCCGAGTTCTCGAATACCTGCCGCAGCAGAGGCGTTCAGGGCAGCCACACCGACTTTCTGATCTGTGCGTGCAGCGCGACCTGGGATGTGCCGATTCTGACCAGAGATCAGGATTATGGGCGCTACGCCGGGCATGTCCCCGTGCGCCTCTACGCCCCCTGAGCGCCACTAGCCCCGACCTGCCCCCCCGCCCCAGCCCAGGCTTGAGTATGGGAATACACAATTTATAGTTTACGATACATGTCTCGAATACGGAGCCATGCGGAACTAAACTCCAATAATCTCCCTTGTCTAGGATCAATGAAAAGCGCTAAAGTAGGGTATGGGAACGTTTCTTGCACCGAAAAGCATTAGGTTCACGAATTATAAGGCGCTACGCGATTTTAGTGTATCTTTAAAACAGATCAATATACTGACTGGCTCAAACAATGGTGGTAAATCAACTATCATCAGTGCTTTTAGAATCCTTAGTGAGGGTTTACGTCAGGCCAGAAGTAAGACAACATCAATATATACGTTTTATAATGAACAGAGTGTGATGGGATGGATCATACCTAAAGAGAACATTTCTGTTTCACTGGAAAACGTACATACCGATTACGAAGATAATGAAACATTTATCACCTTTTCTTTTGGTGACGATAAACACATATATATTCGCTTTGACAATAATGGCACATGCGTTATGACTTTAAATTCATTTGATGGCTATTTATGTACCCCAAAAGCATTTAACAGAGATTTCCCCATAAAAATCAAAGTTTTACCAGTGCTTGGCCCGATAGAGAAAGAAGAGAAGATACTAACAAAAGCTTTTGTCAAAAGTGGTTTCGACACAAATCTAGCGTCACGCCATTTTAGAAACTTCTGGTTCCACTTCCCAGACCAATTTGAGATGTTCGCGGAGCTAATCAGATCAACTTGGCCTGGAATGGAGATAGGTATACCTGAAAGATCTGGCTACTCGGATAATATTACAATGTTTGTTTCGGAAAAAAACATTGATCGCGAGATATTTTGGTCCGGATTTGGTTTTCAGATTTGGTGTCAAATTCTAACTCACATCGCCAGTTCTGATAATGCCGATATGATAGTGATTGATGAACCAGAAATATATTTGCACCCAGAGATTCAGCGGCAACTTCTTTCGATACTAAGAAATATAAACAAATGGATTGTAATTACAACGCACTCAACAGAGATAATTAGCGAAGCAGATCCCGGCGAAATTCTTACCGTAGATAAAACTAACAAGACTGCTCAAAGATTAAGAGATGTCAGCGGCGTACAGAAAGCTCTCGAGGACATTGGCTCTATACAGAATATAACTCTTACACAGCTTGCTAGAAATAAACGTTCTATTTTTGTTGAAGGATTAAAAGACTATAAGATTATCAGGAATTTTGCACGCATATTAGGAAATGTTGATGTCACGAGTGGTATGGGTATTACTCCAATTGAATCAGGTGGATTTTCTTCTTGGGAAAGAATAAGTTCCACGGCATGGGGCATTGAAAAAATGATGGGAGATGCGATCAAGATTGCAGCAGTATTTGACAGGGATTATTTTCATCAAGAACAGATAGATGATATATGTAACTCTATGCCAAAAAATATTGACTTCATGCATTTTTTAGACAGAAAGGAACTTGAGAATTATTATATTGACTTCGAAATACTATACAAATCTTTTGACCGAGAAAATAGAAAGCGACACGATTTAGTATTGGACAAAATAATGTTTCGCAGAATATACGAAGAAATTTGTGAAACATTTAGACATTCTATACAATCACAGTATATTGCAAAGGCAATAGATTACAGAAAAGATACACGAATAAATCCTTCAACAATTACACAGGAAATAATATCGTGGTTTGAAGAGTGTTGGGGATCGGACGGCGGCAAAGCGAAAGTATTGCCAGGTAAAGATTTTCTGGCATCTATAAGAGATAGAATGGCCACAGATTTTAAAATACACGTCACGGATTATAAAATAATCTCAGAATACACCAAAACTACGGTACCGGAAGATATAGTTAATTTGATCGCTAAGATTGAAACATATCGTCTGCGCTAAGTATAATCGACGAAATTTCAATTGGTCAAATCCCCCACTGAATCTTTCCAAATGAAAGGGGTATAGTTTTTTCACCGGATTAAAGCTCTTATCATCCCTAATTTTTCTTATTCATAAAAGCGCCCAGCCCTGTCCTTAGGCTGGGCGCTCCCTTTCTCCAACGCTTACTCAACCAACTCGTAGTCGGCGTACTCCGCAATCGGCGGGCACGAGCACACGAAATTCCGGTCCCCGAACACGTTGTCCACCCGGTTCACTCCCGACTGGCCCTCGTCCTGAGCCAGAAATCGGCCAGCCGCTCAGCCCAGGTGTCCAGATCGGTGGGTTCCAGGCCAGTCTGGGCGGCCAGCGCGGCGAAGGGGCCGGACCACCCGGCTGGGGCTGGGGGCCAGAGGCCGCGAACCGGGTGCGTGCCGTAGCGGACAAAGGTCTGCTCGACAGCGTTCAGCAGCATGGCGTCGGGGGCCAGTGGAAGGGTGGTGAGCAGCGCCAGGTCCACCAGATCCTTGAAGCGGGTCTGACGCTCGCGGGGCCGGGAGTAGGCGTGCAGCTTCTCGGCAAAGTGGCTGGCCAGCGGGTAGACCCTCAGCCGGGAAGGGGCCAGCCCGGCGAAGCTCAGGTCCACCTGACCGCTCAACCACTCCGGCGGCTGGGTGAGCACGTCGCCCAGTCCCACATCGACGTGAAAACGGCTGAACGGACGCCCGGCCAGCCGCGCCTCGATGTGGAAACGCTGCCCGCCTTCGGGTGGCCCCTGTAAACCGGCCTGCTGGGCACGGACAGTGTACTCGAAGTGGTCCGGGACCGGCATGCGGACGGCGGCCTGCAAGGTATCCAGCAGCGGCTGGGTGCTGAGTGCGTTCAGGTCGAGGTCGAGCGTCGAACGGGCGCGGTCCTGAAGGCGCACCTCCAGCGCGTAGCCGCCCTTGAGCACCCATTCCGGCTCGGCCAGAAACAGCCGCGTCAGGAAGCGCTCGAAGGCCACCTGGGTCCGCAGGCGCTGAACGTCGCGGCCCTCGCGGCGGGCGCGGTCCAGCAGCCGTTGTTCCAGCGAGGTGCGGAAGCCCTGGGCGGTGCTGAACTTCATGCCGGGGCCTGTGCAGCGGCCAGCCGGTCCAGCAGCCGGGTTACTGCCGCTTCACCGAGCAGCCCCAGTGCCCCGGCCTGCACCGTTGCCGCCTCTACCACGTCGTCTGGCAGCACGCCGATCAGGTCGGCCAGCGTGCGCTGAACGTCGGTCAGCGAAAAGCCGTGGCGCAGCTGGGTTTCGTCTGCCTGCCATGTCGCCCGGTGCAGCACGACACCGGGGGGCGGCGGTTTGCGGAATCCGGGCGGCACGCTCAGGTGCAGGTGTTCGGGCAACAGGTCGCCCAGGCCGTGCAGCCCCAGGGCCGTGTGGTGTGACACCACCGCCTGCGGGGTTCCGGCACGGTCGCGGCTCCAGAGGGTCAGCGCCGCCAGCTGCTCATGCTCACCCAGCGGGTAGCGGCCCAGGCGGTACAGGCCGTGGCCGACCCGCTGCCAGTGGCCGCGCTCCAGGTGATAATGCTGCGCCGGATAGCCGTAGCCCAGCGCCAGGGCCTGCTGCGCGGTAAAGTACCCGGCCTGATGGTCAGCCAGCTGGAACAGGTGATCGGCGCGTTCGGTGGTCGGGGTCATCATGCAGATACCTTCAAAAGTATAGAAGGGTTTTGCGAAAAAAGATGTCCTGCCGTTCTTCCGTCAGCTTCCCAGATTTTCGCCGCCATCAGAAAACGCCCAGCCCTCTCCCCAGGCTGGGCGCTCCCCTTTCCCCCAATCCTATTCGGCCAGTTCGTAGTCGGCGTACTCCGCAATCGGCGGGCACGAGCACACGAAATTCCGGTCCCCGAACACGTTGTCCACCCGGTTCACGCTCGGCCAGTACTTCCAGGCCCGCTGCTGCTTGGTCGGAAAGGCGGCCACCTCGCGGCTGTACGCCCGGTCCCACTCGGGGGCCATCAGGTCGTCCTGGGTGTGCGGCGCATGCCGGAGCGGACTGTCGGCAGCCGCAATCAACCCGTCCTGCACTTCCTGAATCTCGCGCCGGATGCCCAGCATGGCGGCCACGAAACGGTCCAGCTCGGCCTTCGGCTCGCTCTCGGTGGGTTCGATCATCAGGGTGCCCGGTACCGGAAAGCTCATGGTGGGGGCGTGGAAGCCGTAGTCCATCAGGCGCTTGGCGATGTCTTCCTCGCCGATGCCGCACTCCGCCTTGAGCGGGCGAATGTCCAGAATGCACTCGTGCGCCACCCGCCCGCCCTCGCCCTGATACAGCACCGGGTACGCGCCGCGCAGCTTGGCCGCAAGGTAATTGGCGCTCAGAATGGCGACCTGCGTGGACTGCCGCATGCCAGCGGGGCCGAGCAGCCGGATGTACAGGTAGCTGATGGGCAGGATGCTGGCGCTGCCATAGGGCGTGGCGCTCACGGCCCCGGTCCTGCTTTCACTGGTGGGCCGCACCGAATGGTTGGGCAGGTACGGAGCCAGGTGCGCTTTCACACCGATCGGCCCCATGCCAGGGCCGCCGCCGCCGTGCGGAATGGCGAAGGTCTTGTGCAGGTTCAGGTGGCTCACGTCCGACCCGATCAGTCCGGGCGAGGTCACGCCCACCTGCGCGTTCATGTTCGCGCCGTCCATGTACACCTGCCCGCCGTGCGCGTGAATCAGGGCACACACCTCCGTCACGTTGGCCTCGAAGACGCCGTGCGTGCTGGGGTAGGTGATCATCAGGGCGCCCAGGTCGGCGCTGTGCTTCTCGGCCTGGGCGGTCAGGTCGGCCATGTCGATGTTGCCGTCCGCGTCGGTTTTCACGACCACCACCGTCATGCCCATCATGGCCGCGCTGGCGGGGTTGGTGCCGTGGGCGCTGGCCGGAATGAGGCAGATGTTCCGGTGGCCCTCGCCGCGTCCCTCGTGGTACTTGCGGATGGTCAGCAGGCCCGCGTACTCGCCCTGCGCCCCGCTGTTGGGCTGCAAACTCACGGCGTCATAGCCGGTGATGTCGGCCAGCCACGCTTCCAGCTCACTCAGCATCTCGGCGTAGCCTTCGGTCTGGTCAGCTGGCGCGAACGGGTGAATGCCCCCGAATTCCGGCCACGTCACCGGAATCATCTCGGTGGTGGCATTCAGCTTCATGGTGCAGCTTCCCAGCGGGATCATGCCGTGCGTCAGGCTGTAGTCCTTGTTCTCCAGGCTCTTCAGGTAGCGCAACATGCCGTGTTCGCTGTGGTGGGCGGAGAAGACCGGGTGCGTCAGGTAGGGCGTGGTGCGCTGGAGGTGCGCTGGGATGCCCTGCGCGGCGGTCATCTCAAGCTCGGCGGCGTCCATCTCCTGCCCGGTGATGACATGGATGATGTCGGCAAGGTCGGCCAGCGTGACCGTCTCGTCGAGGTTGATGGAGACGCGCCCGTCATCCTGGTAGCGGAAGTTCATGTACTTCGCCTCGGCCCGCACACGAATGGCGGAGGCGTCGCCCTCGAAGCTCAGCGTGTCGAAGAAGGTTTCGTTCAATTCCAGGACCACAGCAGCTAACGCTTTCGCCAGCATGCCGGTCATCAGATGCACGCGCTCGGCGATGGTCCGGATTCCCTCTGGCCCGTGCCACACGGCGTAGGCGGCGGCCATGTTCGCCAGCAGCGCCTGCGCGGTGCAGATGTTGCTGGTCGCCTTCTCGCGCCGGATGTGCTGTTCGCGGGTCTGCATCGCCATGCGCAGGGCGGTCTTGCCCTTGCTGTCGCGGCTCACGCCGATCACGCGGCCCGGCATGCTGCGCTTGTACTCGTCGCGGCAGGCCAGGAACGCGGCGTG
>JANXWI010000053.1 GCA_025351205.1 Deinococcus sp. | reverse complement strand
CCCCAGTCTGGCCCGGCTGCTCAGCCTGGCCCACCTGCGTCACCGCCGGGCGCAGAACGCCATCACGGTGCTGGGCATCGCGGTGGGCATCATGGTGCTGATCGCCGCCCTGAGCCTGACCAACGGGTTTACCCGCTCGCTGATTGACGCCACCCTGCGGGCCAGTCCTCACCTGAGCCTGACTTCGTTCACGCCGCGCCCCCGCGACAGCGAACTGGAGGCGGCCCTGAGCAGCAATCCGGAAGTGCTGGCCTTTTCACCCTTCCTGGCCGACAAGGGCCTGATCACCCGGCCCGCCAGCCTGGGCCGCAGCGCGGGCGTGGACTTTGCCACGCTGTTCGGGGTCACGGCCCAGGAGGCCCAGGTGCTGCAACTGAGCGGCAGTGAAACCCGGTTGCTGGCCGACCTGAAACCGGGGCAGATCATGCTCGGCAGCGCGTTGTCGCAGAGTGTCGGGGCCTACGGCAGAGAGCAGATCAGGCTGCTCAACAGCCAGCAGCGCCGCGCCACCCTGACGCTCTCGGGCCTGTTTCACACCGGCAACTACCTGATCGACTCGGCCTACGCTTTTACCAGTCTGGAAACCCTGCAACGCTTGCAGCACACCGACAACGTCACCGGCTACCAGATCAGGCTGCGCGATCCGGGCGTGGCGGCCCAGGTGGGCCAGGAGCTGGTGCGCAGCCGCAACTACAGCGCTGTGCCCTGGCAGAACCTGTACGGCACGTTGATCGACCAGCTGGCGCTGCAAAAGAAGGTCATCGGCTTTGTGGTATTTCTGATCGTCGTGGTCGCGGCTTTCGGCATCGCCAACGTGCTGACCCTGACGGTGTTCGAGAAGACCGAGGAGATCGCCATTCTGCGGGCCATCGGGGCGAGCAGCCGCGACATCATCGGCATTTTCCTGAGCGAGGGGCTGGTGCTGGGCGTGCTGGGCCTGCTGCTGGGCGACCTGCTGGGCCTGGGCATCGCCGCCTACTTCACCGTGCGGCCCTTCCAGCTTCCGGGCGACCTGTACTTTATTTCCTCGCTGCCCGTCGAGGTGCGCCTGACAGATATCCTGTGGGTCAACGCGGTGGGCCTGGGCACCACCATCCTGGCCGCGCTGCTGCCCGCCCGCCGCGCCGCCGCCATCGAGCCTGCCCGCATCATCCGCTGAGTTGTCTGCGCTGTCGGTTGAAAACAGAGATGTAGCCCACACCCCTGTTCGGGTGGGCGCAACCTGTTCTGCTGACGCCTAATTCTCACCGTACGACTCTATCTTGCAGCCATGAAGATGAACAAGACATTTCTGGTGGCGGGCGCTCTGGCCGCGACGGCGGCGGTGGGCTACGCCCAGATGAACGGCTACGCTCAGCAGGGCCTGCCCACCAGCAAGACCGCCCAGACGTTTTTGCAGGTGTACGACGCCTTAAACCAGCTGTACCTGACCAAGCCCAACGAAGACAAGCTGCTTCAGGGCGCGATCAACGGCATGATCGCCTCGCTCGACGATCCGTTTACCTACTACAGCCAGCCCGAAGACAACGCCATCGACAACCAGAACCTCGCGGGCGAGTTTTTCGGCATCGGGGTGCAGCTGACCGCTGGCAACGCCGACGGCACGGGCGGCAAGGTGGACACCGTCTTCAAGGTCGGCGCGGCGGCCCAGGCGGGCGTGCAGGCCGGTGACACCTTCCTGAAGGTCGGTGACAAGGACGTGAGCGTCGCCAAACTCAACGACATCGTCAAGCTGATCCGGGGCGAGAAGGGCACCCAGGTGACCATCACCTTCGGGCGCGGCGGGGCGGGTGCAGGCGCGGGCAGCACGGCCCCGGCCTCGACCTACAGCGTGACCATGGAGCGCCAGCCGGTCACCATCGTGTCGGTGGAGCAGAGCATCCTGCCCGGCAATGTGGGCTACATCGCGCTCAATACCTTCTACAACCAGCAGGTCAACCAGCAGTTCCAGAAAGCCGTGGCCGACATGAAGAGTAAGGGCGTGACCAAGCTGGTGCTCGATATGCGCGACAACGGCGGCGGCCTCCTGAACAGCGGCATCTTCGTGGCCGACCAGTTTTTGCAGAGCGGCAAGATCGTGTCGGTGCGCGACCGCAGTGGCAAGACCGACGTGATCGGGCAGGCCAAGAAGGATGCCAGCGACTACACCGGGCAGCTGGTGGTGCTGGTCAACAAGAACAGCGCCAGCGCCAGTGAGATCGTGGCTGGTGCCCTCCAGGACGCCAAGCGCAGCCAGATCGTAGGTGAGCAGACCTTCGGCAAGGGTGTGGGGCAGCAGGTGGTGAGCACCATCGACGGCGGACGCGTGGCGGTGGTCAACTTCACCTGGATCACCCCGGGCGGCCACGAGATTCAGAAGAAGGGCATCACGCCCGACGTGGTGGTGGCCGACAACCGCCGCCCCACGCCACTGAACCTGAGCGGCAGCGGCGCGCCCGCCGGAACCAAGCTGACCGTGACCGTGGGCGGCAAGCCCATTGAGGTGACCGCCGACAAGGACGGCAAGTTCACCTACACCGGGGCCGTGGCCCGCCCGCTGACCAGCGCCACCCAGGGCGAGGCCGTGGTGGACCTCAAGACCGACGCCGAGCTGGCCAAGGCCGTCACGCTGTTCAAGTAAGACAGATGTTTACAGAAGGCCGGGGGACGCTGAGCAATCAGGCGTTTCTCGGCCTTCTTTCTCGATCCTGACGCCCGCCCTCTATCATGCCGGGCATGAAGCACCTCACCCCGAACGACCCCACGCCCAGGGCACTGGGCTTTTCCATGCCGCCGGAATGGGCCACTCACGCCGCCACCTGGATGAGCTGGCCCGCCGACAATGACCTGTGGTTCGGCCAGCTGGAGCCGGTGCGTCAGGAATACGCCGGGCTGGTCAGAACCATCGCCCGCTATGAGCGGGTGGAGCTGCTGCTGCGTGATGACGAGAGTGAGCGCGACGCCCGGAAACGCCTGCCCGCTGACCCGGTCTCCGGCAGACTCGACATCGTGTTTCACCGCGTGGCGCTCGACGACGTGTGGATCCGAGACAATGGGCCGATCTTCGTGCGCAATGACCGATCCGAACTGGCCCTGACCAACTGGAAATTCAACAGCTGGGGCGGCAAGTTCGAGTGGCGAAACGATGACCGGGTGCCCGAATACGTGGCCGGGCAGCTGGGCATGGGCCACTGGGACCTGCCGGTGGTGCTGGAAGGCGGGGCCGTGGAGGTCAACGGCGAGGGCGCGGCGCTGGTGACCCGCTCCTGCCTGCTGACCCCGAGCCGTAACCCGCAGCTGAGCGAGGAGGACTACGCCGACCTTCTCAGAAGTTACCTGGGCATAGACCGCCTGCTGTGGCTGGACGGCGGTCTGGAAAACGACCACACCGACGGGCATATCGACACCATCACGCGCTTTACCGACGCCCGGACCATCGTGACGAGCGTGGAGGCCGACGTGACCGACGCCAACCACGCGGTGATGAAGGGCAACCTACGGGCGCTGCGCGAGATGCGAGGCGGCGCGGGCCAGCCCTTCCGGGTAGTGGAACTGCCGCTGCCCGCCGCCCGCCTGGAGGGGGAAGAGGGCCGCCTGCCGCCCACCTACGCCAACTTCTACATCGGCAACGGCTTCGTGGTGGTGCCGCAGTACGGCGACGTGAACGATCAAGAGGCGCTCGACATCCTGACGCCGCTGTTTCCTGGCCGCGAGGTGACCGGGCTGCTCAGCCGCGCCATCATCGGGGGGGGCGGCAGTTTTCACTGCATGACCCAGCAGCAGCCGGAAGGCACGGTATGGACTGGCGAGCCGGGAGAGCAGCCGTGAGCCGCGCCGACGCTGCCACGCTGGCCGTTATTCAGATGCACATGACAGGCGAACTTGAGGACAACCTGGACCGCGCCGAGGCGCACGTCCGCAGCGCGGCGGGGCAGGGCGCTCAGGTGATTCTGCTGCCGGAACTGTTCGAGAACCTGTACTTCTGCCAGTCCGAGCGCGAGGAGTATTTTGAGCTGGCGCACCCTCTACAGGGCCACCCGTTTCTGGGCCGCTTCCAGAATCTGGCGCAGGAACTGGGCGTGGTGTTGCCCGTCAGCTTCTTCGAGGCGGCGGGGCAGGCACACTACAACTCGCTGGCGACCATCGACGCAACCGGCGAACTGCTGGGCGTGTACCGCAAGAGCCACATTCCGGACGGCCCCGGCTATGAGGAGAAGTACTACTTCAACCCCGGCGACACCGGCTTCAAGGTCTGGGACACCCGGCACGGGCGCGTCGGGGTGGGCATCTGCTGGGACCAGTGGTATCCGGAAACGGCGCGGGTCATGATGCTGCTGGGCGCGGATTTCCTGCTGTACCCCACCGCCATCGGCTCGGAACCTGCCGAGGTCGCGACGCCCAACACCCACCAGATGTGGCAGCGGGCGATGGCCGGGCACGCGGTCAGCAACAGCGCCTACGTGGGCGCGGCCAACCGGATCGGCACCGAGACCGTGCAAGGGACGCAGCAGGCCTACTACGGGCACGCCTTCGTGGCCGACTATACCGGCGAACTGGTGGCCGAGTTCGGCGGCGGCGACGAGGGGGCGCTGCTGCACCGCCTCGATCTGGCGGCGGCCCGCAGGTTCCGGGCGGGCATGGGGTTTTTCAGGGACCGCCGCCCGGAGTTGTACGGCCCGCTGCTCACGCTCGACGGCCACACGCGGCGGGACTGACCCCGGACAGCCTCAAGGTTCCTTAACCGTTACCTCAAGAGGTCTTGGGGTGAAATCGCACCCTGATTTCAAAAAAAGCGTCACACTTCTGTCATGCTTGAAGACATGAAACAGACCGTGCAAGAGGCCGCTGAAACCTTCGGAGACCGCGCTCAGCAGCGCAAAGTGGACATGAAGGTGGACGCCCGCCTGAAGGCCATCGAGCGCAGTATTTCTCAGGTCGATACCCGCATTGAGGCGCTGGGCAAGCGTTTTCCCCGTACCCAGGGGCCGCGTTTCCCCTTCGGCCTGGTGCTGCTGGCGGGCCTGGGCTACGCGCTGTACAACAAGTCCACCCGCAGCAGGCTGCTGGGTCTGGTGGGCAACATCAGCCCCGCCGCCCGCGACACCATCGAGGGCGTGATGGGCCGGGCCGGTGACGCCGCAGACGACATCAAGGCCGGGCGCGATCCGCAGGCCGCCGTGAAAGATGCCGCCCAGGACATCGGTCAC
>JANXWI010000030.1 GCA_025351205.1 Deinococcus sp. | reverse complement strand
GAAGTGATGTGCGACTTTCTGAACATGTTCAAATTCTACGGCGAGGGAAGATTGGCGTCAAGTGGGCATGTGGAGGGATGAGCCGATCACCCAGCAGGCGCAAGCGCGGCGGCGACGAGGCTATCGCAACGGCTTGAGCTGGACAGTGAATGAAGGCGGCCCACTTCCGGAGAGGAGGTGGGCCGCTTTTTTGACTTGCCTGCTAAACTTCTTAAAGATGCTCAGTTCGACAGAATCAATGCAGCAGGCCGTCAGAGACATAGCGCGTTGGCTTGTCTTAACTCCGAATCCTGGCGAAGCAATTGTCAGGCAAGCCATCGTCCTGAGACTGTTGCAAGCTGCCGGATTTAATATATGGAACCCAGCAGAGGTGATTCCTGAGGAAACAGATAAAGCAGGTTTCCGTCCAGACTTACGGCTTGTGGCTGGAAAGCATCAAATCGTCCTCGAACTCAAAGGCATGAATATTGGGCTGCACGATAAGGACTACCAGCAGGTTGCAGCTTACGCCGGAAGTAAGGGCATACGTTGGGCACTGCTTTCTGATGGTCGTGCATGGGTTGTCATAGACGAGCATCTGCCAGGGCCGTATACCGAGCGTGCGATTCTGAAGTTAGAACTTAATCAAAATGACCTTGATGAATTTGCCTCTGACATATTAGAAATGTTAAATGCTAAGAATCTCAGAGAAGGATTGTTTGAGGGTTCGGTGAGTAAAATTATGTATTTACAGAAAGAAAGACGAAATGTTGCATTGATACACGAAGAAAAGCGTCCGATTGTTCAAGCTGTTCAGATAGAATTTGGAATCGATAGTTTTGAGAAAGCCGCTGCCGCTTCTGCGAAAATGGGACTTATTACTGAGGCTGAAAGAGATGTGCTGATTGGTGTTATCAACGCGAATATAGTTAAAAAACAAGAATTAAAAATAATAAATAAGGCTTCTGCAAAAGAGAAGATTGTAATAGAAGAAGACATGGAATTTAGTTATCAGATTGGAGACATTGTAGCTAGGGCAATTTTTATTGCAAGTATTGGTATCTGGCGTGTCAAAGCTGGGAGTTTAGCAGTGGAAGAGGTACGGCCTTACGCAGCGGGAGTTAAGAAGCGTCGAATCCAGCTTCTTGAGGACGGTTCGCTCGAAAAATTGGACGATGGGCGATTAAGATACCTGATAGATGTCGATTACTCTTCGCCAAGTTCAGCGGCGGATGACATTTCTGGTGCTTCCAAAAACGGCTGGGCCGTCTGGGTTGATGATCTTGGGCGGCCCGCTCAATTTCATCGGCCCAAGAAGCAAGGATTGATAGGCCTGACTTAACGCTACCCTATCCCCATGCCTCGCTACCCCTCCACGCGCCAGCCTGTCTACGCCCGCCGGGGCATGGTCGCCACCGGTCAGCCCTTAGCCGCCCAGGCGGGCCTGAGCATCCTCCAGGCGGGCGGCAACGCCGTAGACGCGGCCCTCGCCACCGCCATCGCCCTGACGGTGGTGGAGCCGACGGCAAACGGCATCGGCGGCGACAACTTCGCGCTGGTCTGGGCAGAAGGTGAGCTGCATGGCCTGAATGCCAGCGGCGCGGCCCCGGCTGGACTGAGCCTGGGTGTGCTGCCGGAAGGCAAGATGCCCACCCACGGCTGGCTGCCAGTGACGGTGCCGGGAGCGGTGCGCGGCTGGGCCGACCTGCACGGACGCTTCGGGCGGCTGCCGTTCGCAAAGCTATTCGGGCCAGCCATCTACTACGCCCGGCACGGCTACCCGCTCAGCCCGGTGGCGGCCCACAACTGGGCGCGGGCCGTGGGCATTTACCGCCGCCTGAACCTGCCGGAGCTGAACGAATGGTTCAGCGTCTTCGCCCCGGCAGGCTTCACGCCCCGCCCCGGAGCCGTCTGGGCCAGCGAGGACCACGCGAATACGCTGGAACGCATTGCGGCCAGTGGCGGCGCAGATTTCTACGAGGGGAAGCTGGCCGAGCAGATCGGACGCCACGCCGAACAGACGGGCGGAGTGATTCGTGCCTCAGATTTAGCCGCGCACCGGAGCGAGTGGGTGCAGCCGATCAGCGCCACGTACAGAGGCCATGAGGTCTGGGAGATTCCACCCAACGGCCAGGGCATCACGGCCCTGATGGCGCTGGGCGTGCTGGAAGGGCTGGAGCTGCCGGGCGAGCGGGACACGGCGGCGGGGCTGCACCTTCAGATCGAGGCGATCAAGCTGGCCTTCGCCGACGCCCACGCCCATGTGGCCGACATGCGGCACAGCGAGGTGCCCGTCGAGCGCCTGCTGTCTGCGGCGCACTTCGCCGGTCTGCGGGACCAGATCGGCGAATCGGCCCTCGACCCCCGGACCCGCGCCCCCAGCACCGGCGGCACGGTGTACCTGGCGGCGGCGGACGGCGACGGCAACATGGTCAGCCTGATCCAGAGCAACTACATGGGCTTCGGCAGCGGTGTGGTGGTGCCGGGCACGGGCGTGGCGCTGCACAACCGGGGCCATAATTTCAGCCTGGACGCGGGCCATCCCAACGCCCTGGCACCCGGCAAGCGGCCCTTCCACACCATCATCCCCGGCTTCCTGACCCGTGAGGGCGCGGCGGTGGGGCCGTTCGGCGTGATGGGCGGGTTCATGCAGCCGCAGGGCCACGTGCAGGTGATCCTGAACACGCTGCGTTACGGCATGGACCCGCAGCAGGCGCTGGACGCCCCGCGCTGGCAGTGGCTGGACGGTCTGAACATCGAGGTGGAACACGGCCTGGGCGCACACCTGAGCCGCGAACTGGGCGGGCTGGGCCACCGGGTCAGCGTGCAGCTGGAAGCCGGAAGTTTCGGGCGTGGGCAGATCATCTGGCGAGACCCCAAAACTGGCGTGCTGGTGGGTGGTTCGGAACCGCGTACCGACGGTCTGGTGGCCGCGTACTGAGGATGGTTTACCCGGCGTCACAGTGTCGCTGCGTGCGGCGGGGTTGAATACAGCGGTGACCGCCCCCGATACTCAGCCCACCGCCGAAGAAGTCCTGGATTCACAAGCCCTGCAACCTCAATTCGCGCCTGCCGTGTACGACCCCTTCTCGAACGGTTACGGTTTCACCCCCGAGTTGCCCGCCCCGGAGCAGCCCGCCGCCGACGCGCTGTGGCTGGTGTTCTCGCGCGACAGTCTGTTGCTGGACGGGTCATCGGAGCTGCCAACCGATTTGCCGGATGGAACAGAGGGCGTGGTCTTCCTGGGCCGTCAGGACGGGCGTGAAGCCTGGGCCGCCCGCCTGACGACGGACGCGCCGGAAGGCTTCAAGTTTTCGCGGTTGCGCGGCCTGTACGGACGCATTCCTGACTGGCTGTGGGCGCTGGGCGGCTTCGGCTATCAGATCGTGGAGTGGGACCGCACCCACCAGTTCTGCGGCTTCGACGCGACCCCGACAGTGCCCGACAAGGGGGAGCGGGCGCGGCGCTGCCCGGAGTGCGGCCTGAGTTTCTACCCGCGCCTCGCCCCGGCGGTCATGGTGCTGCTCACGCGCCAGCACGAAGGGCGGCCCCAGATTCTGCTGTGCCGCTCGCCCCAGTTTCCACCCGGCATGTACAGCGCCAACGCGGGCTTCGTCGAGCCAGGCGAAACCGTCGAGCACGCCGCGCACCGCGAGATGAAGGAGGAGACCAACCTCGACATCCGGGGCCTCAGGTACTTCGACTCGCAGCCCTGGCCCTTTCCGCACAGCCTGATGCTGGCCTACACCGCCGAGCACGTCAGCCCGGAGGAGGGCGGCGGCGAGATCGTGCCGCAGCCAGGCGAGATCGAGGAGGCGAGGTGGTTTTTCCACGACGAACTGCCACAGCTGCCGGGCCGGGCGAGCATTTCACGCCGATTGATCGAATCGGTGGTGGGGTCACTTCCAGACTAGGAAACAAATTAGGCCCTAAGCCTGATAGTTTTCAAATTCCCACGTGCCTATCTTTGTAAATTGATTGATAAGTTCAGGCCAGTTTTCACCATAGCACGTTGAAATATATTGTTCAATTCTAGTACGTATCAGATTATAATTCCATCTGGAGACAACTAGTCTGCCATAGCCCCAAACACCGTTTTGTTGCTCACACTCTTCAGCGATCCAGCTCGGAGTACATATCAATGTATTGAAAGAATCAGCGCCTTCAGTATTCTTCAGCCCGATCATTAGTTGTATGGTTAACCCGAAGTGCTCTGGATTTACCTAGCAATATATTTCTAGCGGTACATCATTTCCTGATGGAAAGATATTTTTAAGTTCAGCGATCATGCAAATATGCTCTTGGTTATAGTGTGAGTTCCGACCTCAACCCAGCAATTTTTCCAATAACTGAGCCACCTTCTGCGGGTCGGCCTGCCCGCCGCTGGCCTTCATGACCTGCCCGGTGAAAAAACCGCTCAGGCCTTTCTTGCCCGCCCGGTACTCGGCCACCTTGCCGGGGTTGGCGTCCATCACCGCCCCGATCAGGCGTTCCAGCTCGGCGCTGCCGCTGACCACCCGCAGCCCCAGCCGTCCGATGATCTGCACCGGGGTTTCCTGCCCGCCTCCACTTGCCTCGGCCAGCGCCTCGCGGGCAATGCGGGTGCTGATGCTGCCGCCTGCCAGAAGCTCGGCCAGTTCGGTCAGGTCCGACAGCGGCAGGGTGTTGTGCCCCTCACGGACGCTGCCGCCCAGGTCGTTGACCGCCCAGCCTGCCACCACGGCGGCGTATGGGCCGGTCAGTTCTGCCAGGTAGGCCGAGAGTCGGGGGTCAGTCACGATCAGCGAGACCTCGCCCCTGGCCACGCCCAGAGCGGTCAGGCGGGCCACGTCGGCGCTCTGCTGCGGCGTCAGGGTCTGCGCTGCTGGAGCCGTGACGGCTGGCTTCTCCTTCGTGGCCCGTGCAGCTGGTTTCTCTGGGGTTGCCTTCTCTGTGGTTGCCCTCTCTGGGGTTGCCTTTTCAGTGGTTGCCTTCTCGCCCGCCCGGCCCGCCCAGGCGTCGCGCAGCGTGATGATTCGCCCGAATATCAGGGCGTCCGGGCGGCTGTCCACCGGGTCCTGCCAGAAGTACCCCTGACGCTCGAACTGGTAACGCGTATCTGCCGGACCCTGCGCCACGCTGCGTTCCACGAAGCCGTGTGTGACGCGCAGGCTGCCTGGGTTCAGGAAGCGCAGGAAGTCGGCGTTGACAGGGTTCTGCGTCTCTTCCACGGTCTGTTCAACGGCGTCTCGTTCAACCTCATCTGCATCCCCGATCTCTTCTATATTTTCCTGGCCTTCAGGGTTGGCGACGCTGAACAGGCGGTCATACAGCCGGAACTCGGCGGGCACGGCGCTGGCGGCGTCCACCCAGTGAATCACGCCGCTGGCTTTCGCGCTGTCGGGCTGCAAAGTGGCGTAAACCGTCTGCACCTGCCCGGCCTCGTCCATCTCAAAACGGCCCGCCTCGATGATGCCTGCCCCGCGCAGCCGCACCCGCCCACCGGGCGTCAGGCGCTTGAAGCCTCTGGGGGGCGTGACCGCGAAGTCTTCGCGCTCGATGTACAGCTCGCGGCCCAGCGGCACGGCGCGGGTCGCCAGCTCGGGCGTGACGCGTTCGCCACCGGGCAGCGCCACCAGCCCATCCGCCGAGGCGTCCACGACGTCGTGCGGCCAGTATGAAAGCTGCACCTCACGAGTTTCATCCAGGTTCTCGATCACCAGCCGTAAAGGCTCCAGCACCGCCATCACGCGCGGGGCGCGGAAGTTGAGGTCGCCGCGCACCGCGTTTTCGTACACCGCGATGTCCACCGTGCGGTTGGTTTTGTTGACGCCCATGCCCGCAGCGAAGGTCAGCACCGCCTCCGGGGTCACGCCCAGTCGGCGCTGCGCCCGCAGGGTGGGCATGCGCGGGTCGTCCCAGCCGGTAACAACACCTTCCTGTACCAGTCGCCGCAGCTTGCGATTGCTGACGATGGTGTATTCCAGGCTGCGCCGCCCGAACTCGTACTGGTGCGGGCGCGGAAAAAAGCCCAGGGTCTCCATCAGCCAGTCGTAGATGGCCCGGTTGTCGGTAAACTCCAGGCTGCACATGCTGTGCGTCACGCCTTCGAGCGCGTCCTGAAGCGGGTGCTGGAAGTCGTACATCGGGTAGATGCACCACTTGGCACCACTGCGGTAGTGCTCGGCGTGCAGGATGCGGTACAGCACCGGGTCGCGCAGCTTCATGTTGGGGTTGCCCAGGTCGATTTTCGCCCGCAGCACGTGGGCACCTTCGGCGAATTCGCCTGCCCGCATGCGCCGCAGCAGGTCCAGGTTTTCTGCCACGCTGCGGTCACGGTACTCGCTCGGCGTGCCCGCTACGGTGGCCGTGCCGCGCAGCCGGCGCATCTCGTCGCCGGGCACGCTGTCGATGTAGGCCGCGCCCAGCTGGATCAGCTTCTCGGCGTACTGGTAATACTGCTCGAAGTAGTCCGAGGCGTAGTACAGGTGTTCGCCCCAGTCCCAGCCCAGCCAGTGCAGGTCGTCCTGAATGCCCTGGGCGTACTCCATGCTCTCGCCCTCGGGGTTGGTGTCGTCGAGGCGCAGGTGGTAGCGTCCGCCGGAATCCAGAGCCGCCCCGAAGTCGAGGGAACACGCGAACACGTGGCCCAGATGCAGGTATCCGTTGGGTTCGGGTGGAAAGCGGGTCACGATCTGGCTGTACCGGCCTGTTTTCAGGTCGCGCTCGATGGTCTCGGTGATGAAATTGGGTGCCAGCAGGCGGGCTGAATGTTCGGGGTGGCCTTCGGAAGTCATTGGAGGATACTCTAGCGCCCGTCATCAGAAGGAAGAGAAACGGAGGCGGTGATCTGAGCGGCGCTCGGGTCAGAACTCGGGCTGAACTCCGTTCCAGATCAGAAACTCTTCGTACGTTCCGGTGAATTCGGTGGTGGGATGCTTCGCCCGCTCCTGCCTGCCGGTGCAGGACAGATGCACCATGCTCAGCAGTTCGGAGTCGAGATGTTCGGCAAGCACGCTGTCGTCACTCTCCCATTCGGCGATCACCCGCAGCGGGATTCCGGCCAGTGGGTGTGGCTGCGGATTTGTCAGCGGAAGCTCGGTTTCCAGCTCGCGCTGCAAGGCCTGTTGCGCCTGCCCTGTGACATGAAGCCAGCCGTCTGGGAGAAGTCGGTCCATGAAATCGCCTACTGCTGCTCGTCCCAGCTCCGTACATTTGCGCCGCCGAAGACCATCTTGCGGATGCCCGGCATCAGGATCGACGACGGCGTGGACGGTTCCATCCGGCTGGACATCACCTTCACGCCGGGGCAACTTCAGGCGCTCGATCAGGCCAGCCGGATGGAACCGTCCACGCCGTCGTCGATCCTGATGCCGGGCATCCGCAAGATGGTCTTCGGCGGCGCAAATGTACGGAGCTGGGACGAGCAGCA
>JANXWI010000024.1 GCA_025351205.1 Deinococcus sp. | reverse complement strand
GGGTCGCCACCACGGTGTCGAAGTCCATGAAGCCGCCCGCGATCCGGTCGATCAGGTCCTCGGCCCCGAACACGTCTGCCCCGGCGGTCTCGGCCTCCTGAAGCTTGTCGCCCTTCGCAATGACCGCCACGCGCACGGTACGGCCCGTGCCGTGAGGCAGGGCGACGGTTCCGCGCACGTTCTGGTCGCTCTTGCGGGGGTCGATGCCCAGCCGGAAGTGAATCTCGACGGTCTCGTCGAACTTGGCCGTGGCAATGTCTTTCACCATCGCGGCGGCCTCGTCGATGCTGTACATCCGGTCACGGTCCACTTTGCTGACCAGCGCCCTATACCTCTTTCCGTGCTTGGGCATCAGTTCGGCCCTCCGTTGACGGTCACGCCCATGCTGCGGGCCGTGCCAGCAACCGTGTTGGCAGCGGCGTCGAGGCTGCCCGCGTTGAGGTCGGGCATCTTGGTCTTGGCGATTTCCAGCACCTGGTCCCAGTTGAGGCTTCCGACCTTGGCCTTGTGCGGAGTCGGGCTGCCCTTGGCGATGCCCGAAGCCTTGCGGATCAGGTAGCTCATGGGCGGGGTCTTGGTGATGAAGGTGAAGCTGCGGTCGGCGTAGATGGTGATCTCGACGGGGATGATCGCGTCACCCTTGTCGGCGGTCATGGCATTGAACGCCTTGGTGAACTCCATGATGTTCGCGCCGTACTGACCGAGCGCCGGGCCGACGGGAGGGGCCGGGGTGGCCTTGCCCGCCGGAAGCTGAAGCTTCACCATACCAGTTATTTTCTTCATTTTGTTCTCCTTAGCTCCCCCTGCCTGCACGGCTCATCGGCGGGGTGCTGTCGCTAAGCGCCGCCCTGGGAACAGGAGCGGCAACTTTTGTAGTGTAGAGGTCGTGCGGGTGTTTGACCAGCCCGACCCGGCTGTGAACTCAGCCCTTCTGGACCTGCGAGAAGTCCAGCTCGACGGGGGTTTCGCGGCCAAAGATGCTGACCAGCACCTTGACCTTGGCCTGCGGAATGTTGACCTCGCCCACCACGCCGCTGAAGTCGGCGAAGGGACCAGCGGTGACGCGCACCATGTCGCCTTCCTTGAAATTCACGCTGACGCGGGCGACGGGGGCCACCACAGCGGCCTGCATCACACCCACGGAACGCAGCAGACGGTCCACCTCTTCCTGCGAGAGCGGCACCGGGCGGGTGCTGGTGCCCACGAAGCCGGTCACGCCCGGGGTTCCGCGCACGGCCTCCCAGGATTCGCCCAGTTCACCCGGCGCGTCGTCGTCCTCGATGTCCATCTGCACGAAGACGTAGCCGGGAAACAGCAGGCGTTCGACCTGCACCTTCTTGCCGCCGTCCTGAATCTCGGTGGCGGTCTCGCTGGGCTGGAGCACCTGATAGATCTTGGTGTACCACATGCCCATCTTCGAGGCCCGCTCCTTGAGGTTCTTCTCGACCATCCGTTCCTGGCCCACGTAGGTGTGTACGGCGTACCACTCGATGCTCATGGCAGCACCAGCTTGACCGCATGACCGAACAGATAGTCGTAGAGAAAAATCACGACGGTCAGCGCCACGACGAAAACCAGCACCGCCTGCGTTCCCTCGACGACCTGTTCGCGGCTGGGCCAGGTGACCCGCCCCAGCTCGGCGCGGGCGTCTTTGAAGTATTGTACCAAACCGTTCATGGTGGCCTCTCTGGAGAAGATCCGAGTTCTGGTGCCAGCGCCGGACGCCAGCAGCGAAATCAGATCTTCTTTTCCTTGAAGGCGACGTGCTTCTTGGCGACGGGGTCGTACTTGCGCAGTTCCAGCTTGGCCTGGGTGTTGCGGCGATTCTTGGTGGTGGTGTAGTAGAAGCCCGTTCCAGCGGTGCTTTCCATTTTCACGATGATGCGCGGGCCGTCCTTAGCCATCTGTGTTCTCCTTTCGTCCGGGCCGAGGCACACAGCCTCAGCTTGCGAACTCCCAGTCCCGCAGCAGTCGCCGCTCGGCGCTGAGAAGGCTGGTGACAAAGCCCACCTTCCGGCGGGCAACTTGTACAGTATGCCAGTATGGGGGGAGGAGGTCAACTCGCTCTGAGCAGTCACGGCCCAACATTGTGGTGCGGTCTGCGAGGCTTGGACGCGTCATATGAGGCTTGGATACAGGCAACTGCGCCGCTAAACTGTCGCCATGCTTCTCACGCTGCTGGCGCTGCCCCTGCTGCAACTGGACTGCGCGGCCCTGCGGCGAGGCAGCACATTCGAGCTGCGGCCCGGTGTGAGCGCCACCCTGCGGCAGACTGGCAACGAGCGTTTCACTCTGAGCATCCGCTCACATACGGTTCGGGCCAGCGGTGATTGCAACCTGAACTTTGGAATGAACGCGCTGGTGGCTGATTTCAATTTCGACGGCTGGCGCGACGTGGCCATGCCCACCAGCACCGGCTACGGCGGGGTCAACACCTTCTACGAGCTGTATTTTTATCGCCCGCAGAGCAGGACGTTTCAGAAGTCCCGGTATACCGACGCTCTGAAAAGTACCGACACCCGGGCCAATCTTTCGCCCGACCTGACAACCCGGACTGTCGATGGGTCATACAAATCCGGCCCGGTCTACGTTGCGGTGAACCTGTGTCCCACCCCGGACGGCCTGGACCTGTACATGTGCCGCAGGGGCGAACAGAGTCAGAATCCAGATCTGGCTCTGGCCGCCGCCGATTACGACTGGACCTGGTTTGGCCCAACGGGAGCAGAGCTGGCCGACCGACCCCTGCGGCGCAGAGGCGAAAACCGCTCACTCTGGACCGTGGCGTCGGCACGCCTGAACCTGCACACCAGGCCTGCCCTGGACAGCAAGTCAGCTGCGTATGTCATTCGCGGCGACCTGGTCGAGGTACTGGAACTGCGCCCCGGCTGGGCACACGTGACCTACACCGGCAAGGGTGACCGGATGTTCAGCGGCTGGGTGCAGCGGTCCTCGATCCGGTAGACGACACGAAAAGCGGGCCACCCGGAGGCAGCCCACTCAAACACGACTGATGAGGACTAGACCGTGACCTTGGCGACGACGCCCGCGCCCACGGTACGCCCACCCTCACGGATGGCGAATCTCAGGCCCTCTTCCATCGCGACGGGCTTGATCAGCTCGACCACGAAGGTGATGTTGTCGCCGGGCATCACCATCTCCACGCCCTCGGGCAGCTCCACCACGCCGGTCACGTCGGTGGTGCGGAAGTAGAACTGCGGGCGGTAGCCCGCAAAGAACGCCGAGTGACGCCCGCCCTCTTCCTTGCTCAGGATGTACACGCTGGCCTCGAACTTGGTGTGCGGCTTGATGCTGCCC
>JANXWI010000493.1 GCA_025351205.1 Deinococcus sp. | reverse complement strand
CCGGCATTCGAGCGGCTCCGGTCCCGTGCAGAACATTGTTCAATGGAGGGTGCAGGGTGGGTAAGGCGTCGGTGAATGCCCCGTCCGACTACCCATCTCTGGAGGTGGGAGTGTATCCCAGCCCATACCTGGCTCCCCTTCAGACCACCGGCCCGAAGACTGTCGCTGCCAGGGCGGCTCCGGTCTCTGCCGCACCATGCGCCACGACGGGCCGCCGCCGAGCCAGTGCCCGGCTGCACACGCGCCATACCCTCCCGCTGCCTCTGAGCGTGCCCGGCAATGAGATGTTCGGCGATGCGGCGCCCGGCAATCCGCTATGCTGACCCCTGCTATGGAACGTACCTTTGCCATGATCAAACCCGACGGCGTCAAGCGTGGCCTGACCGCCGAAATTCTCGCCCGCATTCAGCGCAAGGGCTACCGTGTGGTGGGCCTCAAGCAGTTTGTCATCTCGCGCGATCTGGCCGAAAACCACTACGGCGAGCACAGGGAGCGCCCCTTTTTCGGCGAGCTGGTGAGCTTCATCACCTCCGGGCCGGTGGTTGCCATCGCCCTGGAAGGCGAGAACGCCATTCTGGGCTGGCGCGGCATGATGGGTGCGACCAACCCCGCCAACGCCGCGCCCGGAAGCATCCGTGCCGACTACGCCACCAGCACCGGCGAGAACGTGTCGCACGGCTCCGACAGCCCCGAGAGCGCCGAGCGCGAACTGGGCCTGTTTTTCAGGCCGGACGAACTGCTGTAAACCGTTTGCCTTTTCGCCCCGCCCCGTCACCCCATTCGTAGGTGGTGCAGGGCGGGCTTGTTCTGACCCTGATCTGCGCCTGCACCGGCTGCTAGACTCCGCCCATGCCCCGGCCCGCCCCCAGAAAAGCCGCCTCTGCCATGACCTACCGCGACGCCTACGCCGCTCTGGCCCGCATCGCAGCCGAGCTGGAGAGCGGTGAGGCCGATCTGGACCGTGTGCTGCCGCTGATCGAAGAGGCCCAGGCCGCCTACGAGGTCTGCAAGGGGAGAATAGAAGCGCTGCGCTCCGCTCTGGGTGAAGCCGGAGACGATGTAGAGCTGGATGCAGGCGGCGAGGAAGAGTCGGAAGACTGATCGGCAGGGTTTCGCCCCGGCCCCCAAGAGCATCTGTCATAGGTAGGACAGCAGTTTCCCTCTCACCTTGTGGGAGAGGGGCCTCGCGGAGCGAGGGGGTGAGGGGGCCACCGAGCCGACATCATTCTGTCAAATGCCCTCGGGACGAAAGGCGAAACCCTCGTCCCACCCGTCTTCAGAACCTGAAATGAGCCTGCGCGGAACCCTGGCGTGACCCGTCTTCCCGGCCCGCCGGGCGACTGACGCCGTTTTGACATGCCCTATACTGCCCTCACGGTGTTCAAGCGCAAATCTCCCCCGGCCCCCACCCCTTCGCCCGCCCTGAGCGCCGCGTCCTCTGAGTCCGAGGTCAGCCGGGTGCTGGGCGATCTTCTGGCAAAGCCCAACCAGAAAAACGTGCTGGAGGGCGCGTTGTCGTATGCTGCCGCGCTGCTGGGCGGGCAGATTCGGGGGCTGGGCGTGCTGCGCCGGGGCCGCGACGAGGTGGGCGCGGTGCTGGGCTATCCGCGCGAGCTGCTGGGCGTAGCACTCAGCGGTCCCTGGGCGACGGGCCGGATGCGTCTGCTGGAGGGCGGCGCGCGCGAGCTGTACGAGGCCAACGGCCCGGAACTGGCCCCGGTGTTCGATCAGGCTGGAATGCGTTCGGTGAGCCTGTCGCTGGTGGTTCCCATCATGGACCGGGGCAGACACCTGGGGGCGCTGCTGCTGGACCGCATTGCGGAGGGCGGCATCGGGCCACAGCAGCAGGAGGCGGTGGGCCGCTTCGCGCACGCGGTGGGGCCGCTGATGGGCCTGATCGAGGGCCGTGACGAGTGGCGTCAGGCGGCCCGCCAGATCACGGCCACCATGGTCGAGGCGCTGGAGAGCCGGGACTTCGATTCGCTGGGGCACGCCCGCGCGGTGGCCGAGGTGGCCGTGAACCTGGGGCGGGGCATCGGGCTGGCGGGCCGCGAACTCGACGAGCTGTGGTACGCCGCGACCCTGCACGACCTGGGCAAGATTCAGGGCGAGAGCGGTCACGCGCTGGTCGGAGCCAACCTGATCCAGGGCGTGCCCGCGCTGGGCGAGGCCGAACGCGGGGTGCGCCACCACCACGAGCGCTGGGACGGTCAGGGCGAGCCGGACCGCCTGAGCGGCGAGGACATTCCGCTGTATGCCCGGCTGGTGGCGGTGGCCAACGCCTACGTGCGGCTGGGCGACGTGAAACGGGTGCAGGCCCAGGCCGGGAAGGCGCTCGACCCCCGGCTGGTGGGCGTGCTGGAGAAGATGGAGAAGTAGCGCAGCCGGGGGAACGGGTCCCGGGGGCTTCGGCCCCGCCGCCGTCTGCACATCCGGCGGGGCTAGAATTCCGGGGTGTCCAGACCTCGCCCCACCGCCCCGCTTCTGAGTGCTCTGCTGTGCCTCTCGGCCCTGCCTGCGGCGGCCAGCCCGGCCACCGACCTGTTCCGGGCCGCCAGCGGGGCGCTGAGCGCCAATTACTACGGCTGGTCCGAAACAGACCGCCCGGCCCTGATCTCGCGCTACGCGGCGGCCCTGGACGCCCAGTGCGCCCCGCTGGCCGACGCCTGCACCTTCGACCAGGGCCGGGCGGTGGTCAGGGAGATGCTGCTTCAGCTGAACGACCCGCACACCAACGTCCGTGACGCGGAGGGGGCCGAACGCCTGCGCGAGATCCAGGACGACCTGACCGTGCCGCGCACCGGTTTGCGGGTGATTAAAACCGCGCTGGGCCTGCTGGTGGTGGGCGTCATGCCGGGCAGCCCGGCCCAGGCGGCGGGCGTGCGGCGCTTCGACCTGCTGACCTCGGTGAACGGGACAACGGCGGTCAGCCCGGCGAGCGTCAGTCCGGTAAACTCTGGCCCGGTGAACGTCAATTCGGAAAAGCCCGGGAGCGAAACGGTGGCGGGCGCTCAGGCCATCGCCCAGGGCGGGGGAGACCAGACCGCACCTGAACAGGCCCCGGCGGAGGTGGCCGCCCCGAATCCGGCAGTGATCGACCCGGCAGGCTTCGTGCGGCTGGAACGGCGGCAGCTGCCCATCCCGGTCAGGATTTCGCGGGCGGGCAGCTCGCTGGCGCTGACCCTGCCGACAGCGGCCCTGAAGGCGCGCGACGTGCCCATCCTGAGCTGGCAACCCGGCGCGGGCGGCCCGGTGGCGGTCATCGAGTACCCGACTTTTCTGCCCGCCGACAGCGCCGAGCTGTTCCTGAAGACGCTGCGGCAGGCGCAGGCGGGCGGGGCCGCCGGGCTGGTGATCGACCTGCGCTACAACGGCGGCGGGCGGCTCGACCAGTGCGTGCAGGCGGCCAGCGCCTTCGTGCCCACGCTGTATCAGGCCCGCTGGTTGCCCGCCGGGACGCCCGGAAGCGGTCAGGCAGCCCAGACCGGCAGGCAGCAGACCAGCTGGGAATACGCCGCCCTGAACGGCCAGATCGCCTCGCCCGCCAGCGTCCGCAAGCTTCTTTCCGCGCCGAACATCTCCGCGCCTGTGCCCGCCCTCTGGCACGGCCCGGTGGCGCTGCTGGTCGGCGAGAACACGGCGTCGTGCGCCGAGGTGTTCGGCCACTTCGCCCACATGGCGGGCGGCCTGCTGGTGGGGCAGCCGACCAGGGGCGTCATGAACAGCGGGGTGAACTTCTTTCCGCTGCCCGATCACGGCGTGATGAGCGTGACCATGCTGCGGGCCTACGACCTGAACGGTCAGGCGCTTCCAGGCCGCCTGCAACCCGACGTAGACGTGCCCGCCGACCTGGAAGCCCTGACCGCGCGGGGCCAGGACACCGTTCTCCAGGCGGCCCTGGGCGCGGTGCAGTCGCAGCTGGCGGCAGGAACCCGTTAAGCCCCTGCCGGGGGCGTGCTAGCGTGGCCGGGTGATACGGATTCCGCTCCATTCCGTAACGCCCGTAAAAGCGCCGGGCGTTTCTCCATATCGCAGAACCCGCACTTGTTCCTGCTCCCGTTGGTCAGATTGATTCCGAACACAGCACGGAACCAATCGGAATCCGGGTGATTCTCGCGGTGTTGGGCATCGGGCTGCTGGCAGGGGTGCTCGGGGCCATTCTGGGCCTGGGCGGCGGCGTGGTGGTGGTCCCGGCCCTGGAATTCGTGCTGCCGCTGTTCGGGCACCCCGTCACCATCACGCAGGCGGTGGCCATCTCGCAGATCGGGGTGCTGGCCGTGGGGCTGGCGGGCACGGCGGGCTACCTGCGCCAGGGCCTGATCCGCGCCCGCACCGGTTACCTGCTCTCGCCGTACACCATTCTGGGCGGGGTACTGGGCAGCTGGCTGGGGCTGCGGCTTCCGGCCCGGGTGGTCGCCACGGTGTTTGCGCTGCTGCTGCTCTACAGCGCCTACAACCTGCTCCGGGGCCTGAAACGGGCCGAGCTGGAACGCGAGCCGAGCCGACTGGTGCCGCCCGCCATGACCTTTTCGGGCGTCATGAGCGGCCTGCTGGGCATCGGGGGCGGCACGGTGCAGGTTCCGGTGATGAACCTGCTGGGCGGTATCCCGATCCGGCAGGCGATTGCCACCAGCACCTTCATCATGGGCCTGACCGCCGTGGCGAACGCCCTGGTGTACAGCGCCAGCGGGCAGCTGGACTACAGGGTGGCCGCTGCCGTGGCGCTGGGCGTGCTGCTGGGCGCGCGAGGCGGCACGGTGCTGGCCGCCCGCATCAGCGCCCAGAATTTAAAGCTGTTCTTCAGCCTGCTGCTGATCTTCACGGCGCTGCAACTTCTGTACAAATACTGGATCGTGCAGGGGGCTGTATGAACGACAGAACGCCCGAGCAGCCGGGCCAGCCCGGTCAATCCGGCCCGCCCAGGCCGAATATTCCCTTCTCGCCTGAACAGGCGGGGCTACCCGCGTGGCTGTTTCCGGCAGGATTCTGGGCAGCGGTGGCGGCGCTGACGCTGGCCGTGCTGGTGCCCCGGCTGGCCTTCCTGGCGGTGGCCTGGGTGATGCTCGTTCCGGTGCTGGCCGCTCTCTGGGTGGCGGTGACCGCCTGGAAACGTGACCGCCGCCTGAGCGTGGCGGCCCTGGTTGCCCTGGCGGGGCTGGGCGTGGTGTTTCTGGTCAAAAGCTGGCTGGCCTGAGGCCGTGGCGGGCCTACTCGCCGTCGCTCTTCTTGCCGCCGCGTCCGTCCTCACTGCCAGCCCGGTTTCCACTGCCAGCACTGTCTCCACTGCCAGCCCGGTTTCCGGTCAGATCGTCATCAACCAGCCCATTGTTAACCAGCTCGGTGCCGAGGATTCCGGGCAGGCCGCCCATCATGCCCGGTCCGGCCACACCTGCCCCGGTCAGACCTGTGCCGGGCGAGTTGACCGCAGGCACCAGAACCGTGTCGGCGGCGTCTCTGTGGGCCTCGCCTTCAAGGGGAGAATTGACGCGGTTTCCGCTCTCCGACTCGATCTCTTCCACGCTCTTGCCGATGATGGGCTGATCTGAATCGTTCATACCGCCATTGTGGTGACCCGCCACGGCGCGGTGTGAAGCGAATGCCCTGCACGCCTTGAGACGACGCAGCGGAGGCCTTTATCTCTCTGTCATGAGTGCCGATTTCTCTGTCATGAGCTGAGCGGCGCGCCAGCCTGTATTCTGCCCGCAAGGAGCCACCATGAACGACAGGATTTTAGACGCCCTGGTTGCGGCGGGAATGGACACCAGCCCGCTGAGCCTTCTGGACCATGCCAGCGCCCAGACCAGCACCTTTTTCGCCCTCTACGATCAGGAACTGGTCTACCTTGAGGGCGTCAAAAGCAGCCGGGTGGCCCTGCGTGACGTGACGCGCATCCACAGTGACCGCGAGGGCATGTTGCGGGTGGAGACCTCGGCCCACACCGCCGTGACGGCCTCGCTGCTGGGCTACGATCCGGGGCGGGTGCAGACCTTCTTCCAGCAGGTGCGCGACGTGACCGCCCGCGCCAAGGAACTGCCCGTGCTGCCGCTCAGCTCGAAGCCCGCCGAGAGTGCCCCTGGCGCGGCTCTGCCGGAGTCCAGCGTGCCCGGTTTCAGCACACCCGACCTCGGCAAATCAGCTCCCAGTCTGTCCAGTGCCAGTCTGTCCAGTACCAGTCTGTCCAGCGCCAGTCTGTCCAGCGCAAGCATGCCTGGCGTCAGCGCCTACACGCCCGCCGCTCATCCTGTCACCGTACCACCTGCCGCCCCGGTGGTGATTGCGCCCGTGGCCCAGCCGGTTTCAGATCAGGCGAATTCAGGTCAACCGGCCACGGCTCAGGTCACTCCAGTTCAGGCAACTCCAGTTCAGGCGGTTCCAGCCCAGCCCGCCGCCACCTCGCAGATGCCGACCCCGGCCCAGGATGGCGCGAGTGAAAACGCTCCCGGAGCGACGCTCACGGCCCCTTCTGCTGCTGCGGTTTTGCCTGCACCTGGCCCGCCCGCGCCTTCCCCGGTTGCTGCTCCCGGGGCCGCCTTCATGCCTGCCGGGGCCATTCGCGCCGCCGTTCCGCGTCCTGAGCCGGTGATCATTTCCAGCATGCCCCCGGTCAGCGCCCTGCCCGCCTTTCAGGAACGGGCCGGGGAGCGCAACCGGCAGGCGATCCGGGCCGCGCCCGTGGCCGAGGTCTCGCCGTCAACGCCTCCGGCTGGAGTGCAGACCAAGGGCACGCAGGTCTCAGACGTCCGAACAGCAGAATTTCCAGCGGCGGCCCACACCCAGGGGCCGCTGGTGAGCGTGCCCGCTGCCAGCGCCGGACAGGACGCCGATCTGCGTTCCGAGCTGCTGCGCCGCGCCGACAGCGTGGGGGCGCTGGCCCGCACCGTGGGACTGCTGGCCGTGGTGCTGGGGCTGGCGGCCCTGGGGCTGGCGTTTTTCCAGTGGAACGCGGGCACCAGCCTGAGCGCCATCTGGACGCTGCTCACGGGCGGGGTGGGCACCGTGGCGCTGCTGGCGTTTGCCGAGGCTCTGCGCTTGCTGTCGGCCCTGGCCCGTTCCCAGCAGGCGTGACCGGGGGCGAAGACGCACGGGAGACGGGCGTGCCAGAGGCGTCTGAACCGGCCACTTCTGCGCCGGACGTTTCTGAACCGGGCGTCTTTGAACTGAGTGCCGCCGGGGCGCGCGAGCTGGTGATCCGGGCGGTTTCCATTCCCTCTGTGTCGGGCGACGAGGCGGAGGTGGCGCGGTATCTGGTCGGCTGGATGACGGCCCACGGCTTCCGGGCGCACATCGACGACGCCGGAAACGCGGTGGGCGAACGCGGCAGCGGGCCACTCACGGTGTTGCTGCTGGGCCACATCGACACCGTACCGGGCGAAATCGCCGTGCATATAGACGCTGAGGGCGTGCTGCACGGGCGCGGCAGTGTGGACGCCAAGGGCAGCTTCTGCACCTTCGTGGCGGCGGTGGCGGGCCTGGGCAGGGAGACACTGGAACGTGCCCGTTTCGTGTGCGTGGGGGCCACCGAGGAGGAGGTGCCCAGCAGCAGGGGCGCACATTTCGCCGTGACACAGTACGCGCCAGGCGCCGTGCTGATCGGCGAGCCGAGCGGCTGGGAGGGCCTGACGCTGGGCTACAAGGGGCGGCTGGTGCTGCATGTGAGTGTGCAGAAGCCCAACTTTCACACGGCGGGCGAGGGCAGCAGCGCCGGAGACGACCTGTGCGAAGCCTGGTTCCGGGTGCGGGCCTGGGCGCAGGAACGCAGCGGAGAAGGCATCTTCGGGGCGGTGCAGGCCACCGTGCAGCAGATCGAGAGCGGCAACGACGGATTGACGCAGAGAGCCAGGGGCGTGTACGGGCTGAGACTGCCGCCGGACATCACGCCGCAGCAGGCGAGACGGGAGCTGGGTGAACGGCTCTCGGGCCTGGCAACCGTGGAATTCAGGGGCGACGAGGTGGCCGTGAAGCATCCGCGCGACAGCCTGCTGGCCCGCGCCCTGCGCCTGGCCATCCGGGACGCGGGAGGCACGCCCGTCTTCAAGCTGAAGACCGGAACCAGCGACATGAACGTGGTGGCCCCGCACTGGCCGGTTCCCACGCTGGCGTATGGTCCCGGCGACAGCAGGCTCGACCACACGCCGGACGAGAGGTTGCCTCTCTCCGAGTACGACCTGGCCGTGACCGTGCTGCGTGACGCACTGACACGGGTGGCCCAGACGATGAAACCCGGAGCTTGAGGCTTTCCCGTTTCTGACCCTGCATACTGAACAAATCTTTTTTCTTTGGCGCACAGCCGGAGCGCCTTGATACACTGCCGCCATGAACTCTGGCAGAAGAACGGACCACGACCTCCTCGACCTGGAAGCGCTTATCCGCGAACACCAGACCACCACGGCCATTCTGGTGGCGGTGGGCGTGCTGATCGGCGTCGCGGCAGCGGCCTGGGTCATGTCGCGTCCGCCCAGAGACCGGGTGGGCGCGGAAGACCCCGAAGCGCCGCTGTTCATCTGAGCAGACCCGGCGGCTGAAACTCGGCGTCTGGGGCAGACCTGCGTCTCCAGTCCGCTGGGTCCGCCGGGCACACGACGCCTTCATGCGCTCTGGTAACGGGCTGAGCTATGCTGCTGGCAGTACATGGACGTCTTTCCTGCATCCGTATCTGATCACGCGGCCTTTACCCTCCGGGGAGTCGCCGCGTTTCTGTCTTTTCTGCCGCAACCTACGTTGTTCCTTCTGTCAGATTCAGCGCAGCGTTTCTGGACAGCTTTGTCTCGCCTCCGGCCTGCTGAGTCGCCGTTGGCAAGTCGTCGGGGACGGCGGACAAGCGTCCTCATAGGCGTTGCTCTGCCCAAGAAGCCCCTCCTCTCACCAGATTTATCGGCGCGTCTCTGGATTCCTTTGTTACATCTGTGGCCTGCCGGGTCGCCATTGGCAAGTCGTCGGGGGCGGCCCCTCCTCTTACTAGATTTATCGGCGCGTCTCTGGATTCCCTCGTGATCCTCCTCAAATCCGTCTCACTCGAATACCCAATCACCCGCACCCTGGCCCTCGATGACGTGTCGCTGCACATTCAGAAGGGCGAGTTCGTGTACCTCGTGGGCCACAGTGGCGCGGGCAAGAGCAGCTTCATGAATCTGGTGATCAAGCGCACGCTGCCCACGCGCGGCACGGTACAGGTCAGCGGCGAACCGCTCTCGGCCTACCGGGGCCGCCGCACCGCCGTGCTGCGCCGCCGCATCGGCATGGTGTTTCAGGAAAACCTGCTGCTGGAACACCTCAACGCCTACGACAACGTGGCCTTCGCGCTGCGCGTGACCGGCGTGCCGCAACGCGAGTGGGGCAACCGGGTCACGGCGGCGCTGCGGACCGTGGGCATGGAACACAAGAAATACGCGCTGCCCATGCAGCTCTCGCAGGGCGAACAGCAGCGGGTCGCCATCGCCCGCGCGGTGGTGGGAGACCCGCCGCTGCTGCTGGCCGACGAACCCACCGGCAACCTCGACCCGGAAAACAGCCGCGAGGTGCTCAAGGTGCTGCAACAGGTCAACCTGCGCGGCACCACGGTGCTGGTCGCCACCCACGCCCGCGACCTGGTGGAAAGCTTCCGGCACCGCACCCTGACGCTGCGCCGGGGCCGACTGGTGCGCGACGACCCGTATGGCGGCTACGCGCTGTGAGGGCCGTCTGTAGCGTGTGGTGTGTAGCGTGTTGGAAAGGCCCTTGTCCTCTGCCAGAACCGAAGTTGTCTGGCCTGTCCCACAGGTCACGGGCCACGCGCCACACGCCCGCCGCAGACGGTTCCCAGTGATCTACCATTTCCGGCAGGCGCTGCTCGCCATGCGCGGCAACCTGACCGCCACCCTCGCCACGCTGGGCACCATGACCCTGACGCTGCTGATGCTGGGTTTCGTGGTGCTGCTGACCCAGAACGTGGGCCGCACCCTGTCTCAGCTCGAGTCCCAGGTCGAGGTGGCGGCCTTTCTGCGAGGCGGGGCCGACACGGCGGGGCTGCTGGCCCAGGTCAGGGCGCTGCCCCAGGTGCGCGAGGCCACCCTGATCAGCCGTGAGCAGGTGCTCGACGAGATGACCCGCGACTACCCCTACGCCCGCGACGCCGCCCAGCTGACCGGCAATCCCTTTCCGGATACGCTCCGCATGAAGGTGGCGCGGGTGCAGGACTCGACGGTGGTGGCGGCCAGCGTCTCGCGGCTGAGCGGCGTGCAGGACGTGGAATACGGGGCCGGTTACGTGGACCAGACGGTGCGGACCCTGTCGGCGGTGCGCGGGGCCGGGTACGTGCTGGTGGGCCTGCTGCTGTTCGGCACGCTGCTCAATATCCTGAACGCGGTGCGGGTCGCCATCTATGCCCGCCGAAACGAAATCAGCGTGATGCGGCTGCTGGGGGCCACGCGCGGCTTTATCCGGATGCCGCACCTGATCGAGGGGGTGCTGCTGGGGCTGCTGGCGGGCGGCGTGTCGGTGGGGCTGCTGGCCCCGGCTTACTTTCAGCTGGCCGCGCGGGTGCAGGCGCTGGTCCCGGTGCTGCCGATCATCTCGGACCCGCATGTGGTCTGGCCCATTCTGGCGGGCATGCCGCTGCTGGGCGTGCTGGTGGGGCTGGTGGGCAGCTTCTTCGCCACCGGGCGCTACCTGCGGGAGCTGGAGTGAGGAAGGGGTGCGCCCCGGTGTGGCCCGGGGCAAACGGTGAAACCCTGTGAGCCGGGGCGCTCCCCGGTCTGTCCGGTTCGTCTTCCTGCTGGCGCTGTTGCTGGGCGGCCTGCCCCAGGGTGCGGCCCAGAGCGGTAATCCGGCTGCTGACCCGAAGTTCTCGGCCACCCTGCCCACCACCTCCGAGCGCCTCCAGCAGCTTCAGCAGCAGCTGTCGGCCCAGCAGCAGCTCTCGGCCCAGCAGAAGGCGCAGCTCGAAGGCCTGCGGGCGCGGGTGGCCCAGCTGGGCACGCAGCAGAAGAGCGCCCTGGGCCGCATTGACGCCCTGAGCGACAACATCGCGAAGCTGGAGACCGCCCGCCGCCTGCTCGACATTCAGATCCAGGGCGTGCAGCAGAGCATCGTCACCCTGAACTCCGAGATCAGCGCCACCCAGGCGCGGGTCGGCAGGTTGCAGCAGGACGTGCGCGAACTGCTGGTGTCGCTGTACCGTGAGCGCAGCGGGCGCTACCTGCAACTGCTGTCGCAGGCCAGCAGCCTCTCGGACCTGCTGATCCGCAGCAGATACGCCAACATCAGCGGGCAGAACAACGTGCGGGTGGTGCAGTCGCTCAAGACCGAGACCGCGCGGCTCCAGACGCAGCGAGGCGCCCAGGCCGCCCAGAAAAAACAGCTCGACACCTTGCAGGCCAGACAGGTGGCGCAGCTCACGCAGCTCCAGGCGCGGCGGCAGGAGCAGACAGCGTTGGTGGCCGAGTTGCGGCAGAACCAGGCCGGGCAGCAGGCGCTGACGGTGCAGACCCAGGCCCAGCAGGCGCTGACCGCCAGCAGCATCCAGAACGTGATCGGCGGCATCTTGCAGGAACGCAGCAACATCGAGGCCGAGCGCCAGCGCCGCATTCAGGCCGAGCAGCAGAGGCGCGCCGCCGAACTGGCCCGCATCCGGGCTGAGCAGGAAGCTGCCCGCCAGGAGCAGCTGCGGCTGGCCCGCCTGAGGGCCGAACAGGAACGGCAGGCCAGAGTGGCCCAGACGGCCAGGGCGCAGGAGGCGCTGGCGGCCCAGCAGCGGGCCAGGCAGGCCAGGGAGGCCCAGACCACCCGCGAGCAGCAGGCGCTCACTGCCCAGCAGCAGGGCGTGCAGAACCAGCAGGACCAGTCGCAGCAGCAGCTCGCTCCGCTGCCCGAGAACGTGGGCAACGTCGGGTTTCCGCTGCCGGGGGGCCGGGTCACCTCGGCCTTCAACGCCTCGGGGCCGTGGACCATTCTGAGCGGCGACACCGGGGCGCGGGCGGTGGCGGTGGCCGAGGGCAACGTGATCACGGCGGCCAACTACGCCAACCTGGGCTGGGTGGTGATCGTGGACCACGGCGCCCTGATCTCGACCTCGTTCGGGCTGTCGCAGCCGCTCGTCAGCGTCGGGCAGCGGGTCAGCAGGGGCCAGGCCATCGGGATCATCGGGGGCAGCCCGCAGTTCGGGCCGACCAGCATGGCGCTGCAACTGACCCAGATCAGTACCCGCCAGAACGTCCGGCCCCCGTTCTGATGCGCGCGGCTGGCAGAACACTTGTCCTGTCCCCCGCCCTCTGCTATGCTCCTGCGGTGCGCTCCGGCTGGCTGCTGGCGGGTGCATGTGCGCCGCATCCGGACGACGGGTGGCGCGCAAACCCGCCCCTAGCGGGAGCTGAACCCTCAAATCACCAAAGGTCGTAACACACATGGTCAAGATTCGCCTTTCCCGCTTCGGTTCCGCCCACAACCCCCACTACCGCATCGTGGTTGCCGATGTGCGCCGCGCCCGTGACGGCGGCTACATCGAGAACCTGGGTCACTACGACCCCCGCAAGACCAGCGAGAATTTCCTGAAGGTCAACGCCGAGCGTGCCGCCTACTGGATCGCCCAGGGTGCCCAGCCCACCCAGACCGCCCGCCGCCTGCTGAAAAGCCAGGGCGTCAAGGTCAAGTAAGGCTGCCACCGAAATTCAGATCAGGGAGGCTGCGGCCTCTCTTTTTTGTTGCCAGGCGTTGATGGCCTCCAGTTTACCCGGACCCGTTAACGGCCAGTTAACCCTGCTGCCCCACAGTATCTGTGCGGGCAGACAATGTTTGTACGGGCAGACGGTTCAGGTCTGCCCACCGGGAGGCTGGCAATGGAGAACGACGACGCGCAGATCGGTACGGTGCTCAGCCGCAGACGCGCCCTGGGGCTGCTCGGGGCGGGCGGTGGGTTGACGGTGGCTGCCGGTCTGCTGGGCAACCGGGCGCAGGCGGCCAGCACGGCGCTTCCTTCCTGCGTGGTGCGGCCCGCCCAGACCGAGGGGCCGTTCTTTGTGGATGAAAAATTGAAGCGCAGCGATATCAGGAGCGACCCCGGCACCGGCAAGGTCGAGGCCGGGGTGCCCCTCACCCTGAGCTTCGTGATGACGCGCGTCGGCGCGGGCGGCTGCACGCCTCTTTCCGGCGTGAATATAGACATCTGGCACACCAACGCCCTGGGCAGGTATTCCGACGAGGCCAGCGAGGGCACCAGCGGCCAGAAGTTCCTGCGCGGCTACCAGACGACAGACGCGGGCGGGCGGGCCAGCTTTTT
>JANXWI010000472.1 GCA_025351205.1 Deinococcus sp. | reverse complement strand
CGCACCGTGTTCAGCCTGTGTCTGCCGCTGCTGGAGAGCCTGTGACACTGCTGGAGAGTCTGTGAGCCTGCCGGACCGTGCCCAAGCAGAGAAACCCCGAACCCGCGTGCTGCTGATCGAGGATCACGCCTTTACCCGCGACGGCCTGCGGGTCGCCATCAACTTCGAGCCTGATTTGCAGGTGGTGGGCGAGGCCAGGAGCGGCGAGGAGGGCCTGGAACTGCTGGCGCAGACGAGGGCCGACGTGGTGGTGCTCGACATCGGGCTGCCGGGCATCGACGGCATCGAGACGGCGGCCCGCATCCGGGCAGGGGTGAAGCCCACCCCGCGCATCGTGATGCTCACCGCGCACAACCTCCAGGCCGAGGTGCTGGCCGCCGTGAGCAGCGGGGCCAATGCCTACTGCCTGAAAAGTGCCGACCCCGGGCTGCTGCTGGCGGCCATCCGGGCGGCGGCGGTGGGCAGCGCCTACCTCGACCCGCAGATCGCCCACCACGTGCTGGGGGCCATCCGCAGCCCCGAACCGGCCAACTCGCCGCTGACCGCCCGCGAACTGGAGGTGCTGCGCCTGATCGCCGACGGGCAGGGCAACAAGGAGGTGGCCAAGACGCTGGGCATCAGTGTCAGCACCGTCAAGTTTCATGTGCAGGACATTCTGGAAAAACTCAGCGCCTCAGACCGTACCCAGGCGGCGGTCAAGGCGCTGCGGCGCGGGCTGCTGTAGTCAGAGCTGCGGTCGCCACAGAATGCGGTAATCAGAGTCAGGAAATCATGGACACACAGGCTTTACCAGAACGACAAAGCAGATGTCCATGACATTACGCACACCAGACACTTTTATACTGAGTTCATGTCGCCCGCGTTTCTGCGTCCTCTGTTCCTGATCGCTGCGGCCTGCGCCGTACTGGCGCTGCCGGGCTGCGCGCCCGTGGCCCAGACCGTTTTCTCGCCTGCACCGTTTTCAGCTGAACCGGCAGAGCTGACGCCGCGCCCGCAAGACGCCCCCGACGTGCTGCTGCTGGCGGTCTCCGGGCGCTGCCCACCGGGCTGTCAGGCCCCGGGCGACAACGTCGATTACCTGACGCCCAGAGGCACGGTTCAGGCGGTGGCAGAGGTGCTGGAAACCCAGGGGCTGAGCGTGGCGAGCTACGCCGTGGCGAGCAATCTGGGCCAGCACACGCCGCGCACCGTCAGTCAGGCGCAGGTCGGCCCCGGCAGAACGGTGGCGGCCAGCCAGGACGGTTTTCTGCAACTGGAAGCTCGACTGAACACCGCCTATGCCAGCTGGATCAGTGGGCGCAGCAACCCCACCCGCATCGTACTGCTGGCCCACTCGCACGGCGTGGTCTGGACGCACGCGCTGGCGCGCGCCCACCCGGAGGTGCCGATTGCCGCCATGATCGACCTCGACGGGGTGTGCGACTTCTGGGAGACAGACAACCGCCGACAGATTCAGGCGTACGTCTCGCAGCAGGGCCGAAGTCCCTGGAGCTTCGATCTGGCCGATCCCTGCGGTTCGGTTCGGGTGGGCAACGTGCGTTACGACCTGAAAGACGTGGTGTATCCCAACGTGGCGGTCAACCTGGAGGTGCAGAGTCAGCGGCTGGTGGGCCGGGAAGGCGGCAGCGTGATCGCCAATTTTCCCTTCGACGGACTGGGCAACGTGCGCTCAGACGGCTCGCGTACCGGCCTGCTGACGTTCAGGTCGGCGGGCGAGACGCACAGCCTCACCAGCAGACCGGGCAGCCGGGCCTTCGCCTGGGTCAGGGCACAGCTCGGGAGCCTCAGCGCCACCTGGAAGGGTCAGCCGGTCACTGCCGCGCCCGCCAGCGTGGCCTGTACAAGCGAGGAAGGCTCTGCTACCCTGAATGCCGCGCCGAACAGGCCACCCACGTGCTGAGGTTCTCGGCCCTACGTGTGGGGACATAGCTCAGCGGGAGAGCGCCTGCTTTGCAAGCAGGATGTCCGGGGTTCGAATCCCCGTGTCTCCACCAGAGAAAAGAGCGTGCAGCACAGCATATTAGTAGGAACGCCGGAGGCCACTTGAGGGCTTCTGGCGCTTTTTGGTGTAGTAGCGGTGTAGTAGGGCTTCAGTTGGGTAGGCTCCGCGCCGCTGTGCAGACTGGCACGGGGGCCTCGAAGAGATCGATCAGATGGTCACGGCGCTCACTGTCCAGCACATGCCGGTAAATGTCCATCGTGATGCTGACGCGGGCGTGGCCCAGCGTTTTGCTGACCACCTCCGGCGGCACCTTCCGGCGCAGGGCCAGCGTGGCATAGGTGTGGCGCATGTCGTGGGGCGAGAGTTCGGGCAACGTCTCTCCCGCCCGCGCCACCGCCTCCAGGTGGGCCAGCGCGTCACCCGTCACCACCGCCCGCACCGCCTTTGACCGCTGCCCTATCGCAGTCGGCTCAGACCACTCTGTTAGGTGGGCCAGCGCCCGCGTCAGGTTGGCCGGGTGCGTCCATCCGCCGTCTGCCGTGGCAAACACGGCCCCCGTATCCTTCCAGATAGACCCCAGGGCCAGCCGTTCAGCTTCCTGACGTTCACGCAGGCCCAGCAGAAGCACCCGCAGGCTTTCGGGTATGTACACGTCCCGCCGTGAGTGCGCCGTCTTGAGCGTGCCCAGCACCGGCTTTCCATGCTCGACCTTGAGCTGCTGGCGTATCTGCAAGACCCCTTTCTCAAAGTCCACCTGTTGCCAGGACAGGCCCATCACCTCTCCGCGCCGCAGCCCCACGCTGACGGCAGTGAACAGGGCGGGCCAGAGGCGGCAGAGGTCGGCCCTGTAGAGCGCCTGCCCCACCTCCTGAAACCGGGCGGCCTGCCCAAAGTCCAGCACCGTTCCCACCGCCTCTGAACTCGGTGTCTTGACCTTTCGCACGCCCTCGACAGGGCTGACATAGATGATCTGATCAGACACCGCCTCTCTGAACAGTGACCGGAGCCGGGTCAGTACCTTGCCCTGCGTGCGCGGGGCCATCGCCTGCCCCCCGCTTGCCATGACCTGTTCAGAGAGCTTCACCATCAGGTCTTTCAGGTGGGCCGGGCGCACGTCTCTCAGCCGGGCCTTGCCGATGTGCTGCAAGGTATACTCCAGCTCTCCCCGGTAAGCCCGCAAACTGTTGGCGCTCAGGTGCTTCTGCCGACTCAGCCACTTCTCGGCGTACTCGCTGACCGTCATGCTTTCCGGCGCGGCCAGCAGCCCCCGCGCCTGATCGGCCAGCGCCTGAGTCATGGCGGTCTGGGCCAGCGTCTTGCTGTCGGCCCGCCCGGTCACAGAGAGGCGTTTCCCGTCTGGCTTGTAGCCCACCGTGACCTGCCAGCGCCACTTGCCCGGCTTGTACTCGTACACCGTGCCCTGACCGTTCCCCCGGTCCTTGACCTTGCGCTCTTTAATCTTTGGAGAGGCCCTCTTCTTCACCGGCTCTACCATGCTCAGCCACCCCGCTCGGAATCTCGCATCAGGTAGAACCCGGCCAGCAGGCAGGCCAGCGTCAGCACGCCCAGTACCCAGGCCACCACATGATTCGGCTGAAACACCTGCTTCACCTCGCCCAGCGCAAAGCCAGCCGCAAGGCCCAGGCAGATCATTCCCCATTCTCGCCGGGTACGTTTCATACCTCCTCCTCGCCGCCCACCACGGCAAGGAGGTCCATCAGGGCCACCCGGACCCGCCCCAGGATCAGGGCTTCAAACGCGCCCAGGTCGCCGCCGTTTGCCACTTCCAGCGCCGCATAGTAGGCCGCCCGCTCAGTGACCGGCAGCAGCGCTGGGGGGAAGCCTGCCCGGATGAGCAGAAGATTCATGAGCAGGCGGGCCGTGCGCCCGTTGCCGTCTGCGAAGGGATGCACGGCCACCAGACGGTAATGGGCGTGTGCCGCTGTCAGGACGGGGTGTAGAGACGCCTCAGCGTTCACCGTGTCCACAAATGCCCCCATCAAGTCCGGCACTTTCAGGGGGTTAGGAAAGATCAGGCTGGACCCCACCACCCGCACCCGGTCCCGGCGGTACACGCCTGCGTCTTCGGTCTGAATGCCGGTCAGGATGGCCCGGTGAAGGGAAAGCAGGTCATCTTCCAGCAGCGGGCCGGGGGTGCCGGACATGCGCCGCATCAGTCGCCACGCTTCTTTATGGTTGACCGCTTCGAGGTGTTCGCGCAGCGGATGTCCGGACACCGTGACCCCATCGAGCAGCACGGCCTTTGTCTCTGCCAGGGTGAGTGTGTTGCCCTCAATGGCGTTGCTGTTGTAGGTCTGCGTGACTTCCCAGTCGGCTTCTATGCCCCGCCTGAGCGAGTCCGGCAGGGGGTAGGACTGGAGCCGGGCGTTCAGGGTGTCCAGCTCGGCCAGGGCGTCAGCGGTCATCTATTCTTCCTTCATCGGGCGTCTTCGGTTCAGCGATGAGCTTCAGGCCCAGCGCGTCTAGGACCTTCTGCCAGCTGTCGGGCACGGCCCCCACCCTGCCCGCCAGAAGGCGCTGAATGTTGGGCTGCTCCATTCCAACTTCCCGGGCCAGCTTGACCTGAGTGATACCGCGCTCTTTCATACGCGCTCTGACTGCCTGCCGTACTTGCTCATTCATCTGCATCTTTATATCACCTCTTGACATATTATATCATATAATGATATATTTCAAGCAGCAGAAAGGGGCGCACCTCCGACCAAGAAAGAGCGCCCCGGACTGACTCCCCAGATCAGAAGGAAGTTATATGCACACTATCACCACCCTCGCAGACGGCACCTACAGCTACGCCCGCCCCGCCATGTGGGGCCGCGACGACACCGTGGCCGCCACCATTCAAGGCGGACAGCTCGTCGCCGGAACCCTGAACGGCCAGCCGATGACGGGGCACTGTTGGGCCGCCTGCACCCTCTCTGATCTGGCCCACCTGCCCTACAGCTTTGAGCGGGCCACCATCGGCAAGCCCCGCGCTTCCCGCCTTCACCGCATCCTGGCCCGCCTGGGCCTGGGCCACGCCGACCACTACCGCGCCGCGTCTGCCGCCCTGGGCCGCATGGTGAGCAGCCTCGCCGCCCTGAGTGAGCAGGAAGCCCGCACAGTCTGGAACCATGCCCGCCGCCTGAGACTGGCCTACCAGCTCGCCGCCTGAACAGACTCAAGGGAGTGAGTCTGACTCACCCCCTCTAAGCGATTCGTAATAAAAGCTCTGAGCTGCCGAGTCGGCCCATGCACGCTGATATATCGGGAAAACCTCAGATGCAAGGCTGAGCCACAGCTCAGGAACCGCTTTCTCTGCCATATTCTAGAAGTTGTAGCGCCAGACCTGCACTCGTGCTTCTGAGGGGGCCATTGCCGACATACAAAACCTCTCCCACTTCCGGCTAGATTGGAGAGGCCAGCCCGCCAGGTTTGGCCCGCTCCTACAGGGGCGGTTTTCTGTTTCTATTCTACCCGTTTCTAAGCGTGTAGGACGCCAGTAAGGGGCGGTGTAACGCGGTGTAGTAGCGGTGTAGTAGCACCAAAATAGAGGGTAGGAATGGGTAGAAGACAACCGGATAGGGTAGAGAGATAAAGCCGCGCCCAGTCGGTATTCACCCGGCATTCTTAGACATTCATAGAAGCCCTGAGACATGCTCCCAGCCACTTTGCAAGCAGGATGTCCGGGGTTCGAATCCCCGTGTCTCCACCAGCGAATCTTCACCAACAGAAATGGAGCAGGCCCGCCCGGTGCGGGCTTTTTCTCTGGCGGTCCCGACTGCCTGAACGGCGGCCAGACGTCGCGGATTTTTCACGGCGGTATTCGTCGCGGCTGCCTATGCTTGACGCGTTCGCCCCGCGAATCTCCGCCCTGCTGCCCGAACGTCACCCCCGGATTCCGGTGCACCCAGACATGCACCATCAAAAGGACAACGATGAACAAGCTTCCCCTGTACGGACTGCTCGGCCTCACGCTTCCCCTGCTCGCGGGCTGCGGCTCTCTGGTCGGGGCGCTCGTGCCGCCGCAGACCATCACCAACCCCGCCGGACTGACGGGCGCGGTTCTGGCTCCCAGCGGCGTGCTCCAGGCCGAGTCGGTGGGCGCGAGCATCAGCTACAGCACCCGGACCACCACGCCACCGTCGAGTTTCGACGACTTCACCTTCCCCGACAACATTCCGTTTGGCATCAGGCCGCACGGCGTGGCTTTCAACACCGGCCTTGCCAGCGCCACCGTGACCGGAACCTGCGCCATGCCCGACACCTTCAAGGTGACGCTCAAGTCGCTCAACGTGAGTGTTACGGACGCGGCGGGCACGGCCACCATCGCCCAGACGCCGGGCCTGAGCGTCACGCTGAGCAAGTCCAGCCAGGGCCTGGGCGCGGCCAGCTACACCGTCGCCGACAACACCCTGATGATCAGCGCCGACGCCGCGACCAGCGACGCCATCATCAGGGTGTTGACCAGCGGCGGCAGGAACGACGCCTCGCTCACGGCGGCCATCAGCGCCGATCAGGACGCGCTGGCCGGATGCCGGCTGTCGTTCACACTGGGCAACACCACCGCCACCCTCTCGAACTTTTCCTGACCTCTTCCAGAGCGCAGGCACAGCGCCCACCCGGCAATGGTGGGCGCATTTTTCTGAATTCAGCGGCCAGCCACCTGCACCCGTTTTTCCAGCACGTCGGTGAACAGCGTCAGCACCGTGGTCAGGGCCAGATACACCGCCGCGAGCGTGACGTACACCGGCACGAACTGGAAGCTGGAACTGGCGATGCGCCCGCCCTGGTTGACCAGTTCCAGAATGCCGATCACCGAGGCCAGCGACGAATCCTTAAGCAGCGCCACGAGGTTGTTGACCAGCGGCGGCACCACGATCCGCAGCGCCTGGGGCAGCACGACGCTTCTCATGGTCTGCGCGCCACTCAGGCCCAGTGAGCGCGCCGCCTCGCTCTGGCCCCTGGGCACCGCCTGAATGCCCGCCCGGATGACTTCGGCGTTGTAGGCCCCGACGTTCAGCGACAGCGCCAGCACCGCCGACCAGAAATCGTCGAGCTGCACGGGGATATGCAGGGCCTGAAAGATCAGCGGCAGGGCGTTGTACGTGAACAGAATCTGGAGCAGCAGCGGCGTGCCCCGGATCAGCCAGACGTAAATACCCCCGAACCAGCGCAGCGGCACGAAACTGCTGGTGCGGGCCAGCCCCACCAGTACGCCCACCACCAGCCCGGCGGCCCCCGACGCCAGCGTCAGAAACAGGGTCGTGCGGGCCGCCGAGGCAAACAGGTCGGCATTTGCGCCAATCGGGTCGGGCGCCTGGCGCAGCACCAGCGTGATCAGCACGAACAGCAGGTAAAAAGCGGCAGCCGCGCCCACGGTCCAGGCCAGCAGGGTCAGTCCGCTCGGAGGCCGACGTCTGTTCGGTGTGCCCGGCAGGGGCGGAGTGCTCAGCGTCATGGCTGGCCGCTCCAGCGCCGACCCATGTGTGGCGTTTGCTGCACGGTCCTGGGGGTCAACATTTCGCAGAGTATGTCACAATTCACCGGATGCCTACCCCGGCACCCGTGAACCCGGACGGTCAGGGCGGGTCCGGCGCAGCGACCCTGAGACGGGCTTCGTGGTTTATTCGCTTCTCATCACTCCCGTATGAAAGATGTCAGATTTCTCACGCTATGATGCCGGGCATGACCTCCGCCGCCCGCGCCCTGACCGCCGAATCACCGACGTGTCTGGGCTTCCGTGGCGGAGTGGAACACCACGCGGACCAGTGGCAGGGGCAGCCGGTGTTCATGAAGATTCTGAGCAGCGGCGACCCGGAGCAGCAGGAGCGCTTTTCGCACGAGGGGCAGATCAACGGGCGCTTGTCTCACCCGCTGCTGGTGCCGCTGCTGGAGCGCAGTGCCCGCAACCTGACCTTCCCGTTTGTGCAGGGCTGTACGCTGCGCGAGGTCATCGAGGACGGGCCGGTGGCTCCCGCCCAGGCCGTGCGGGTGATGGACGGGCTGCTTCAGGTGCTGGTGTATCTGCACGCCCAGGGCGTGACGCACCACGACCTGAAACCGGAAAACGTGATGCTCGCCGACAACAGGCTGGAAACGTGCGCCGTGCGCCTGATCGACCTGGGCATGGCGCACGACCGCCGGGCCAGCAGCGACACCCACGCCGGAACCCGCATGGGCACGCCGCACTTCATGGCCCCCGAGCAGTTTCAGGGGGTGCGCGGCGACCCCAGGAGCGACATCTACGCGCTGGGTGTGCTGTTCTGGGACGCGCTGGCCGGGGTACCGCCCTACGCCGATCCGCTCGGCTGGCTGCTGGGAAGCCGCGCCGTGCGCGGGCCGCTGCCGCTGCCGCTGGCCCTCCAGCCGCTGCTGGAACGCTGCTTGCACCGCGACCCGGCAGACCGCTTCCAGAGTGCCGCAGAGCTGCTGGCGGCGCTGCGTTCTGTCAGGCTGTAGAAATTCAGGTTTCAGAAGTACTGTCAGGCTGTAGGCACAGCAGAGACGAACGCGGGTGACAGACGCTGCCCGGCTGGCATCCAAGTGCCGAACCTGAGGCGCTAGACTTCCCGCATGTTTCTGGCATTCAGTGGTCACGCCTTTCTGGCCGAGGAGCTGGCCCGCGAGGTGCTGGCGAAGCGCGGGTTGAACCTGCGCGACCTGCCGCGTGTGGGCGGCGACGACGTGAAGGCCGAGGTCCTGGCCCCGCTGCTGGCCCCCTCGCTGTTCGGGGACAGCGCCGTGTTCATCGACCTGAGTGGCGTGAAGGTGGCCGCCCCGCTGCTCGATCTGCTGGCCAAATCGGGGGCCACCGTGGCGCTGCTCGACCCCTCTCCCAGCGCCGCACGCGTCAAGCTCTATGAGGCTCAGGGCGAACACCACGTCTCCCCCGCCCCGGCCAAGACGGGCGACGTTGCTGGCTGGGTCGCCAAGCGGTCACAGGCCATGCGTCTGAAGCTGGACCGGGACGCGGCGCTGTATCTGGCCGAGGTCTTCGGCGGCGATCTGGCGGGCATCGTGGCCGAGCTGAACAAGCTGGAGCTGCTGGACAGCGGGCTGCTCAACCGCGAGACCGTGGCGCGGGTGGTGGGCCTGGAGGCTCCCGGCGACTCGTTCGCCATGCTGGGCGCGGCCACTTCGGGCAGGCCAGCCGAGGCCCTGGGACAGCTGCGGCGGCTGCTGGCGGGCGGCGAGGACCCCTTCAAGATCATGGGCGCGGTGGTCTGGCAGTACAGTCTGGTGGCCCGCACCGTGGCGCTGCTGGCGGGCGGCGAGCGCGTGACCGTGGCGCTCGCCGCCCAGCGCCTGAACGTCAAGCCCTACCCCGCCAAGAAGGCGCTGGAGGTGGCCCGCAGGCTGAACGAGGCCAGGATCAGGGCACACCTGGGCCGCATTCTGGAGGCCGATCAGGCCATGAAACGCGGGCTGGACGCCGGGGCCGTCATGGAACGGCTGATGGTGCAGCTGAGTCTGTAGAGCCGCGAGCATGTGACTGATCAATGGTCCGGGCGGTGCTCTGTCCAGAAGGCAGTAAAATCAGGAAAACGCCGTTTGAAACGTTGGGCACCTTACCTGTCCTCCTCGGACAGTGTTTCGGCTTCAAGTGGAAAGAATCGGGAGAACGCCGTCTGGGACCTCCGACCTGTTCACGCCCTCTGGTCAGAGGTTACCCACCCGGAACCCACGTCGCCCCGGCACGCTCCGCCGCCCGCTGTGCTTTCTCTGCCCCCCACACCTGCGCCGCCAGATTCAGGATGACCGTCACCGCCTTCAGACCACCGGGGCCGCTGTAGAGGGCCGCGCTGCCCGCCCGCACGTCCGACACCGCCCGCTCAGCCTGAAGGTCGGCAGGCAGGTAGCCCCAGACCGTGTCGGTCAGCCCTGCCGGACAGCCCAGCACCCGGTCTGCCAGCAGCCCCGCCTCACCAGCCAGCAGCAGGCCGCTGCCGCACACCCCGGTGGGCACCAGCCCGGCTTGCGCCTGCGCCAGTACGGTCCGCACCGCCGGGTCACGGCCCGCCTTCTGTGCGCCCAGCCCGCCCGGAATCAGCAGGCCCGCCAGACGGGGGGCCGCCGCAAAAATCAGCTGCGGGGTGCAGACCAGCCCACCGGCACACAGCACGCTGCCCCGCGAACGCGCCACCGTCAGGACCGCCGCGCCCGGAGTGCCCACGCTCCCTGGCAGCCCCAGCGGTGAGAGCAGCCCCAGCATCAGCCCCAGTTCCAGCTCATTGACCCCCGGATACACCAGGATCGCCACCTGGGGGCCGGGGTCGGGCGAAGCGCCAGATTCGGGCAGAGGTTCTGAGCTGTCGGTCACTGAAAGGGGCGCTCCAGGCGGTAGACCAGCCGGGCCAGCGGCGGGGCCACCACGCCCGTCTGGCTCAGCTCGGCAATGGCCTCGTCGCTCAGGCGCTCGACCTTTCGCAGATAGCTGCGCAGCGTGTCCAGGGTGTCGAAACGCCTGGGGTGCAGGTCGTGCTGGATGTGCAGATCGAGCCAGTAGGCCCGCTCCTGCCCGCCGCTCATCGTCCCGGCCCCCTGAACGTCCCGGCTTCAGGCATCACATCAGACATCACAGCTCCCGCAGGTCTTCCCACAGCTGCCAGCCCACCCCGGCGGGCATGGCCTCCAGCAGTGGTCCCAGCGCCTGTGAGGCGGCAGTCGCGTCGGCGTTCAGGTCAGGTGCCCCAGGGCGCGCCCCATAGACCTGCAAGACGGTGAACTGGTAGAAGGTCTGGTGGGCGGTGGGTTCACCGTTCTCAAAAAAAGCGAACGGCGGATTGACCGCGTCCCAGAGGAGGTAAGCCTCGTCCAGTTCGCGCGGGAGGTAGGATTCCAGGTCCAGGTCTGCTTGCGCCGGATGCCACAGATAGCCCTGCAACAGGCGAATCGCGGCGCGGCCTTCGGGATCGCTCACGGCCACACTGTACCGCGCCCAGGCTTCCGGTACCCGGTGCGGATCAGGTCACGGCCCCGTTCCTGCCGCCGGGTCAGCCGCAATTCACCGAAATCCACATCACTGGCCCGACAGCCACGCCGCCAGCCGCCGCTCGAAATCGGCATGCTGGGTATGGTCGTAGATCAGGCCGTGAAAGCCCAACTGCTGGGCCGCCAGGATGTTCTCCTGCACGTCGTCCACGAAGGCCACCTGAGAAGCCGCCATCCCCATCGCCGTTTGCAGCGCCGCGAACGAGGCCGGGTCGGGCTTCTTGACGCCGATCTCGTTGCTGAACACCGGGTTGTGCAGCCGCGCGAAGGCCGGGTCGCGGCGCAGATGTTCACTCACCACCGGATAGTTGTTGCTCAGCAGGCCCACCCGCACCCCGGCGGGCAGGCGTGAGAGCAGCGCGTACATCGGGGCGTTGGGCAGAATGCTGCCCAGATAGAGCGCCTCGAACTCGGCGTAGCCGAAGGCCGGGTCAGCCGCCGCCCCGGTTTCGTGGGCCAGCACTTCCCAGAACTGCGGCAGGCTCCAGACCCCGACTTCCAGCTGCCGGACATGCCGGAAATAACTGGTGCGCACCGCCTCCACGTCCAGACCCAGGCGTTCGGAAAGCCGCGCGGTGGAGCGCCCGTCGAAGGTACCGATGGTGAACACCCCGCCCCAGTCAAAGGCCAGATGCCGCCCGGTGCTGAGCCGCCCGGTGCTGAGCTGCCCAGTGCTGAGCTGTAGACCGCTCGTATCAGAACCGTTCATATGCGGCACTATGCCACTTCGAAACGGGGCCACCTGAGCGCGGGGCCACCCAGATCACCCTGCCACCCGGGCGCGGGCAACCACACAGGCCGGACCAGCACACCGTCAACCGGTCTGACGGGGATTCTCTTCCGCCTCTCCTTGTGGGAGAGGGGGTGAGGGAAAGCGGGCCGGGCATCCCGGAAAATCTGTTTGGATCCCCTGTTGACCGTCTGGCACTGGCCTCAACCCTCCTCGATCAGCAGCCCGCGCCGCGTCCAGGCGGCCAGATTGACCTGCCTCACCGTGGAAAACACCCTGAGCCAGTCGGCGTATTCGTTGCCTGCCACCAGTCCCAGGCGCACCCCGCGTCCATGCCGCGCGACCTGAAGGCGGTGGGCCTCCAGAAGCGCCTGTGCCGCCAGAGGTTGAGCTGGCATGAGTTGAGCTGGCACGGGTTGAGCTGGCAACGACTGGGCTGGATTGCCCTGCGGCGTGCCAGCTGAACCTGAGCCAGCCGAGGTGGGCGCGGCCCCCTGGTACAGCCGGGCATCGATCTCCTCGCTCTGTGTGGGCACAAAAGGCAGGGCCGAGGTGCTGCTCAGGACCGCCGCCGTTCCGCTGGCCCGGTCTCTGAGCAGCGTGGCGGCCAGCAGAAAGGGGGCGGGCGCGCGCGCGCTTCCCGGCGTGTCGCTCCAGCGCAGGGCCAGCGCTGTGTCGGGCGCGAACAGGTAGGCCCGCAGGTGCCTGACCTCGGCCAGCAGCGGCAGGTAGTACACCCCGAGGTCGGTGCCGCCCAGCTGGGCCAGTTCGCCGCGCAGCCCGCTCAGCTGACGGGCCAGTTCGGGGGTCTTGCCCCAGCTGCGCTCGACCTGGGGTTGGTATTCCTGCTCGCGCGGTATCAGATCGCCCGCCACCGTCCGCCCTTCCAGCCGCGCCTGACTGACCTCAGGCATCATGCGCTGGGCCGCCGCCTCACCCAGCAGGTGTTGCAGTTCCTCGGCGGTCAACGCGGCCAGGTCGAGTCGCAGCGGCCCAGGTGCGGGCTGCCCGGCAGACGGAACGGTGGACTTGAGCGGGAGTGAAGACACAGAATCCCAGTCTATCAGGCGCATTCATCAAACCATCATCTTATGAAAAAACTCACAGGTGGTCGACTCACGGGCCGCTGGACCTGCGTAGAGCGCCCACCCCGGGAGGCATACTGGACTTCATGACCACGCCCCGCCAGACGGCCAGCCTGAACGCTCCAGAACCCAAAAATGCTCCAGAACCGCGCTACGCCGAATTGGTCGCCCAGATTGCCCAGGAACTCGGCGGCCACAGGGGCGAAATCGTGATCCTGTCACACGTGGACCCCGACGGCGACGCCCTGGGCAGCTGTCTGGGCCTGCAACGCGCCCTGAAACTGGTCGGCGGGCAGGCGCAGACCTACATGAACGTTCCCCAGTATCTGGAATTTCTGCCCGCAGAAGGCGAGGTGCTGCCCGAGCTGAAGGCCTGGCCCGAAGACGCCCTGCTGGTGGTGCTGGACGTTGACAACAACGATGTGCGGCGGGTGGCGGGCGCTGACCTGAGCAGCTTCGGCGGGCGGGTCATCAATATCGATCACCACGGCACCAACGCCCGCCGCGCCGACCTGGGGCTGGTCGATCCCACGCAGGCGGCGACGGCGGGCATGGTGGCCGACATCGCACAGCTGCTGCTGGACGCGGCGAGCAAGGACTGGACGCCCGAGATCGCCACGCCGCTGCTGACCGGCCTGAACACCGACACCGGGTCGTTCCGCTTTGCCAACACCAGCCCCGCCGTGCTGCGTCAGGCGGCCAGTCTGGTCGAGCGCGGGGCGCAGCTGGCCTGGATCAATGACCGGCTGTCGCAGAACCCGCCCAGGTACTTCGCGCTGCTCAGAGAGGTGCTGGGGAGCATGGCCTTCAGCCACGGCGGCAAGGTCGTGACCGCCCGGGTGGACGAGGCCATGCTCGGGCGGGCCGGAGCGGTGTGGGACGACGTGGAATCCTACGTCAACACCATCCGCAGCGCGCGCGGCACCGAACTGGCCTGTCTGTTCAAGGACTACGGTACCCACGTCAAGCTGTCGCTGCGTTCACGGGGCCGGGTCAGCGCCCAGAACATCGCGGTGGGACTGGGCGGCGGTGGTCACTTCCCGGCTGCCGGGGCCACCGTGCAGGGCGACTACGCAGCCGTGAGCAAAGCCTTCGAGGAGGCCGCGCAGACCGAGCTGGAGCGGGTGGGGCTGGGCGGGTAGACCCTGAAAGAAGGGGGGCGCGAGTGGTTGCCCACTTTGTCGCCCCCTCACCCCGCTGCTGCGCAGCGCCCCTCTCCCACGAGGGTAGAGGGGAGATTTCACGTCCACCCAGGCACCTATTTCAGCGTCTTGAGATACCCCTGGAGGTTGGCGATCTCCGCCGTGGTCGGTGCCTTGCCCTTGTCGCCCTGGAAGCCGATCTTGCCCCAGTTGGGCATCGGGGGCTTGAGGGCCACGCCCTTGTCGTCCACGTCTTTGAGCATGGCCCGCGCGAACAGGGCGCTGCTCCAGCCCGCCGCCTCGTGCAGGTTCGGGCCGACGTTGCCCTGCCCTTTGGCCCCGTGGCACCCGGCGCAGTTGGCGGTGTAGGTGGCTGCCCCGCCCTTCAGGTTGACGGCGGCGAGAGAGGTTCCAGTCAGCAGCACCAGCAGAGCCAGGGTTCGGGACATACGTCACTGTAGCGCCGTGAGGTCCGGTTTAGGTATAGCCTGATGTATGAACGAGAAAACGTGCTGGACACCCACTGAGTCGGCTTTGCGGGGCATTCTGCATCATCGGTTCCAGGCAGACGGCGGGATTAACTGTGGCCCTGCCAACAATACGTCTGATCAATGCAGGTCGTGTGCCTGTTGAGAAGTTAGCAACCCCGGACTTCAGGAACGGTCGAGTTTCAGGAGGCCAGGTCATTCCGCAGGGAACCCAGGTCATTCCCCAGGAAACAAGGCGGCCACGTCGGCGCGGCTGGGCGCGAAGGCCCCGGCCCGTGAGCAGGCTGCCGAGGCCACCCGCAGAGCGAAAGCCAGATGCGCGGGCCAGATGGCTTCCGGTGCCTGTGTGGCGCTGACCAGCAGACCGGCGCACAGCGCGTCGCCCGCGCCCACCGTGTCGGCCACCTGAACCTTCGGGGCAGGTAGGTCGGCCCGGCCCGCCGCGTGGTACAGGCTGGCCCCGTCGCCGCCGCGCGTGATCACGATGGGAGCCTGCGGGTTCAGGCCGCGCAGCGTCCGCATGGCCGAGTCCTCACCCTGGCCCGGAAAGAAGAAGCGCAGGTCCTCGTCGGACAGTTTGATCAGGTCGGCGCGGCGCATCACGCGCTCGAAGATGGGCCGGTACGCCGCGTCACGGTGGACGATGCGGGCATTGGGATCGAAGCTGATCTTCACGCCCGCCGCCTGGGCCGTGTCCATCAGGGCCAGCAGCCGATCTGCCAGCGGTTGCCGCGCCAGACTGACGCCGCCCAGATGCAGCCAGCGTGCGTGTGCCGTCCAGCCCTGGGGCAGCGCCAAAACGTCGAAATGCAGGTCGGCGCTGTTCTCACCCAGAAAGCGGTAGGCCGGGGGGGCGGCGCTGTACACCACCGCCATCAGGGTCGGCTGGGGCACGCGCTGCATGAAACGGGGGTCCAGGCCCGCCGCCTGCGAGGCCGCCCAGAGATCGTCACCGAAGTTGTCCTGCCCCACCGCCCCGGCAAAGGCGCTGGAGGTTCCCAGGGCCGACACGGCCCGCGCCACGTTCCAGGCCGCGCCGCCCGGATGGGCCTCCCAGCGGTTGCCGCCAGCGGTCATGAGGTCACACAGGGCCTCTCCGGCACTGACGATGAGGGGAAGAGGTGGACTGGTCGGGCTGGCGTGGGTCATGGCGAAAGTCTAGTGGACGCTGCATTCAGGCGTGAATCGGAGGGCTGCACAGGGACAGTGCCTGCTCCTGACAGTCTTGGCCTGAACTTTATCCGGTGGCGTGGGCGACGGTTGCAAAGCCGTGACCCCTTAAAACTGGGCGGCATGACAGTCAACGTTGTGGTGACGGGCGCGGCCCAGGGCATCGGGCGGGCCACCGCAGAGCTGTACGCCGAGCGCGGGGCCAGGGTGCTGAGCGTGGACCTGAGGCTGCCCCCCGTGCTGAAGGGGCAACATCGCCTGAAGGCCGACGTGGCGAGCCGGGCGGGCCGGGGCCGGATCGCCCGCGCGGCAGAGGAAAAGCTGGGTCGGGTGGATGTACTGGTCAACAACGCCGCCTATCAGCAGGCGCACGGCAGCGTGCTGGAGGTGAGCGAGGCGGGCTGGCAGCGCGCGCTGGACGTGAACCTGAGCGCTCCGCTGATGCTGCTGCGTGAATTGACCCTGCTGATCCCCCAGGGCGGCGCGGTGGTGAACGTGGCGAGCGTGCAGGGGCTATTTGCCGAGCAGGGCAACGCCGCCTACAACAGCTCCAAGGGCGGGCTGGTCAACCTGACCCGCGCCATGTGCCTCGACCTGGCCGTGCGCGGCGTCCGGGTCAACGCGGTGGCCCCCGGAGCGATTGCCACCGAAAGCGTTCTGGCGGCCATCAACGCCTCGGCTGACCCGGCCCAGACCCGGCGCGATTACGAGGACCTGCACGCCCTGCGGCGCCTCGGGGAACCGGGCGAGGTGGCGCGGGCCATTTATTTTCTGGGGTCGCCGGAAGCCAGTTTTATCACCGGCGTGATTCTGCCGATAGACGGCGGCATGACCGCCAGTTTTATGATGGCTGGGCGGCCTGTGTAGGAGATTTCTGCACCTGCTTTCTAATCTTTTTGTAGCAGAAAAAACAAGGGCCAGAACGTCAACACCCCGTTCCAGCCCCCAAAGCGCACTCCAGCTCTGCATTTCTGACGACCCTACTTTGCAATCACGTCCGGAAATTCGGGCACAGGCTTGGGCTTGAGCAGCGTCGGCAGGTCGAGCGGCAGGTCGAGCAGGGTGCGCCCCTGGGCAGAGAGCTGGTAACTGCGGGTGGCAGGCAGATACCGCGACTTGCTGCCTGAAAAGAGCGTCAGGCCCGAGAGCGGCACGTATGCCCGGCCCGCGAAGGTCTTGAGGGTCAGGGTAACCGGGGCTTGCAGAGTGGCCGGGAGTTGGGCTGCTGGGGCCTGAGTGGCTGGAGTCTGGGCTGCTGGGGCCTGAGTGGCCGGGGCCTGGGCCGCTGGAGTCGCCGTTGCTGGAGTCACTGGAGCCTGGGCCGTCTGTGCTGGCGGTGCTACAGGTGCCGCCTGACCCGTCGCTGCGGGCTGCACCTTCGGCGTTGCCGGGTTCGCCGCAGCGGGCTGGCCTGAGGGTGCCTGCGCGGCCTGACCCGGCAGCGAGAGCGTGACGCTCAGGTTACTGCGGCTCTGAACCTTTGCCTGGAGCGCGGCGGCCAGCTCAGTCAGGGGGACGTAGATCAGCCCGTCCTGCACGCGGGCGGCCTGACCTGCCTGCACGGCGGCCTGCTGCGCGGCTTGGAGCGCCTGGGCAGCCAGCTGAGCGGGCGTCAGGGCGGGCGCGACTGGTGGTGTGGCGACTGGTGGTGTAGCAGCCGGGCTGGTGGCGGGCGGCTTGACCGCAGGTGTGCTGGCCTGCGTTCCCGGTTTGACGGCCAGCACCCGGCTGGCGGCCACCTGGGTCGCGGCGACTCTGGCGGCCTGCTCGGGCGCGCTCAGGCTGCGGCCCCAGCCCAGCGGCGTGGCCCTGAAAGCGCTCCAGGGGCCGCTGGCCTGCGGGCGCTGCCCCTGGATGGCGCTCAGTTTGCCGCCCTGGGTGCTGAAATACAGTGTTCCGGCGTCCGAGGCCGCTGCCGCCGTGTCGATCTTGAGGTTGGGGCTGATCTTCCACAGCTCCGCGCCGTCCGGCCCGATGGCGTGCAGCGTTCCGGCCAGGTCGCCGATGATCAGCGAACCGTCGCTGAGTTCCAGCGCCGCCGCCGCCGCCGGGCTACCCAGGCTGCTGGTCCAGGCGGGCGCGCCGTCCGGGCCAAACGCATACAGGTTTCCGTCGTAGCTGGCCACCACGATCAGGCCTTTGCTGGTCACAACCGGGCTGGCATTCACGAACAGCCGGGTCTGCGCCGACCACCTCAGCTTGCCGCCCTGATCCAGCGAGTACACCCTGCGGTCTGCCGAGCCGAAATAGACGTTCCCGGCGGCGTCCAGGGCCGGACTGCTGAACACCGACGACCCGGCCTGAAAGCTCCAGCGCAGCGTGCCGTCCGGGGCCAGCGACGCGACCCGGCCCGACTGCGACCCGAACACCACGTTGCCGCCCAGGTCGCTGGCCGGGCTGCTGAACACCGGCGACATGGCCTTGTAGGTCCAGAGGGTCTTGCCCGCCGCGCCTATGGCATACACCGTGCCGTTGGCCGTGGCCGCGATCAGGCTGCCGTCCGGACGCAGTGAGGGGCTGGCGTAGATGTCACCGTCGAGCTTGAGCTTCCAGAGCAGCTTTCCGCCCGCGTCCAGCGAGTACAGCGTGTCGTCGTAGCTGGCCGCGATCACGCCGCCGCCCGGCAGGATGATCGGCTGGGCGCGGCCAATGTCTCCCAGCACGAAGTTCCATTTCTCTGCCCCGCCGGAATCGGTGCGGTGCAGTTTGGCGTCGGAGCCGATGAAGATCAGGTCTCCGTTTGGGGCGATACTCACGGAACCGATAACCTTCAGGTCCTTGGTCCAGCTGATCTGCGGGGCGCTGGCCGCCAGCCCGGACGCGCCCGGCAGCAGTCCCAGCAGCTGTGCGGAAATGAGGACAGAATAGAATGTGTTTCTCATGAGGCTGCGATACTCCTTTACGGTCTCTTATAGAACTCGCGAAGTGGGGGCAAAAGATAGACGCCAGTACAGTAGCGCCCTAAGATGCGAGATATGAAAAAGATTCTCATCCTGACCGCGTTCGCCCTGGCCAGCCTCGCCGCCGCCCAGACGAGCACCACCACCACGACCACCGACACCACCATGCCGGCCATGATGGAAGCGCCCATGATGACGCCGGAGGAGAGCTTCACCAAGGCCCAGGAGTACGCCACCCAGGCCGACGTGGCCTACCCCATCTCGTTTTACGACCGCACGCTCTGGAAGGCCTCGGTGGACGCCGCTTACATGGCCGCCACCGGAGACGCGAGCAACCGCGACTACACTGCCTACCTGGGCCAGCTGTACACCAAGACCCAGTGGTGGATCAACGCCTACAACGTCTGGGCCAAGATCGGCGAGCTGACCGACGCCGAGAAGGACTGGGCCTCACTGAGCGCGGCCAAGCTGGCCTACATCGCGCTGGCACGCGGCGACAAGGCCACCGCCAAGACCTATGTCGATCAGGGCATGATGTGGAAGAGCACCCCCAGCCTGATGGCCATTCAGGCGCGTCTGTAAGCTTCCAGCTCGAACTGACCCCGGCTTCGGCTGGGGTTTTTTTTGGCCTGTGGCGTGTAGCGCGTGGCCTGTAGGAACGGCCCGGGCACTCCGGATGCTGCCAGCTGACCTCGGACGCCTGGCCGTTCCCACGCGCTACCCGCCGCCCTACCCCAGCCGCTGCACGCTGCTGCCCGCCGCGCTCTTGGACACCAGCAGGTGATGCGGCAGCCGCTCCGACAGGCTCTCGATGTGCGTGATGACGCCCACCATACGCCCACCGGTCCGCAGGTTTTCCAGCGCCCCGGCCACCGCTTCGAGCGCCTGCGGGTCGAGCGTGCCGAAGCCCTCGTCGAGAAACAGCGCCCCCAGAATCTGGTTGCCCGCCAGGTAGTCAGACAGCGCGATGGCGAGGGCCAGGCTCGCCAGAAAGGTCTCGCCGCCCGACAGCGTTCGGACGGCCCGCGTCTCACCGGCGTTCCAGAGGTCCTGCACCACGTAGTCGCCGTCTTCCAGGGCCAGCCTGTAGCGCCCGTCGGAGATGTCGAGCAGCAACTGCCCGGCCCCCTGAAGCAGCCGCGACTCGACCTCCTGAAGCAGGTACTGCTGGAAGGCCGACACGCCCAGAGAACTGCTCAGCGTCTTCCAGGTGTCGAGGGTGGCCGCGACGCCTGCGGCCTGAGCCTCCAGCCCGAGTTTGCGCTCCAGCCGCTCGCGTCCCGACACCAGTTTCTGCGTCAGCTGGCCGGACGCCTGCTGCACCGACCTGAGTTCGGCGTCCAGACCCGCCAGATCGCGCTCGGCGGCCACCAGTCGGGCCGGATCGAACTTCTGAGCACCCAGTCTGCGTTCCAGTTCGCTCAGCTCGGCCACGAGGCGCAGGCGGCGCTCCTCATGGCCCGATGCCGCCGCCTCCAGCCGCGCCGTCTCAGCCTCCGGCAGGGCGGCGGCACTCGCCTGCGCGGCGTCCATGTTCAAGATGGAAAGTGCCGAAGCGAGGGCCGCCGCTGCCTGCGCCGCCTCGCCCTGCCGTTCCGCCGCCTGCGCCTGGGCGCTCTGGTGCTGCGCCGCTGCCGCCGCCGCCGCAGAATCGGCCCCGGCTACCAGCGCCCTGGCCTCGTCGTGGGCTACCCGGACGGCCCTCATCTGCTCCTGCACCTTCTTCAGGTCGAGCGCCGGATTTCTGCCCACCAGCCGCAGCTGCCCGGCCAGCCCAGCCAGGTAGCGGGCGGACAGGTCGGCGGGGTCACCTGTCAGCGTGGCCCTGAGGGCTTCCTCGGCGGCGCGCAGGTCGGTCTCGCGGGACGCCAGGTAGGAGTCCTCTTCACCGAGTGTTTCGCCCGCCTCCTGCAAGCCGGTGGTCCGCGCTTTGGTCATTCCCCGCAGTTCAGACAGCTTCAGGCGCA
>JANXWI010000443.1 GCA_025351205.1 Deinococcus sp. | reverse complement strand
ACGCACTGCGGTTTTGCATGAAAATTCACACGGTGATCAGGCGCAGCGGCCAGAACGACCCCCCCCATTTTTACGCGTTCATTAAGTTTATGAAGTTAAAACTCATGGAATCTCATTTCAACAGTAGGCCAGCCACACATTGGGAGAGAACGGGTGCCGTACGGACCCGGAATTGTGTAGGGCGTCTGCCGGTGCCGGGCGCCCGGGCGCTACAATGCACGTGTCCACGCCCCGGTGTGCAGGTCGCCGGGGCAGGCAAGACCCTCCGGCCCCCATCGCGGCGCGGAAGCTGAGCAGTTTTTCAGATGGTTACCCTGCGGGCGTCAACGATGACCTCTCGGCCTGTACGGGACTGAAACGCGGAACCCGGCACTGACCCGGCTTTGATCGGCCCATCTGGTCGTCTCACCTGACCGGTTCAGAGCGCCCACTTCCAACCCGCGTTTTGCAGAGGCACATATGCACCCAATCTCTCCCGATCAAGACGCCCACACCCCGATCATTCCTGAGCAGACGCCGGGCATCCGTGAGCAAGCCCTGGATATCCGTGAGCAGGCTCGGCGCCGCATCCTGATTCTGGACGGCGGCTGGGGCACCATGATCCAGGCCCGCGAGCTGAGCGAGGCCGACTACCGCCGCCCCGATTTCGGCAGCCCGGATGCTGATGGGGCGCGGCAGTACAAGGGCAACCACGACCTGCTAAACCTGACACGCCCCGAGCTTATTACCGACATTCACCGGCTGTACTTCGAGGCCGGGGCCGACATCACCAAAACAAATACCTTCAGCAGCACCACCATTGCCCAGGCGGATTACGGCTTAGAGCGGCTGGTGCGCGAGCTGAACGTGGCCGGGGCACGGCTGGCGCGGGAGCAGGCCGATCTGTTCGAGGCACTCGACGGGCGGCCCCGCTACGTGGCGGGCAGCGTGGGGCCAACCAACCGCACCGCCACCCTCTCGCCGGATGTCGAGCGCCCGGAATTCCGGAACGTGTCTTACGACGAGCTGAATCTGGCCTACCAGACGCAGATCGAGGCGCTGCTGGAGGGCGGGGCCGATATGATTCTGATCGAGACAGTCTTCGACACCCTGAACGCCAAAGCCGCGCTGTTTGCCGTCGAGGAGGTCGGGACGCGGCTGGGCCGGGTCATTCCGGTGATGCTGTCGGGCACGATTACCGATGCCTCCGGGCGCACCCTGAGCGGACAGACGCCCGCCGCCTTCGCCATCAGCACCGAGCACGCGCCGCTGCTGAGCCTGGGCCTGAACTGCGCCCTGGGGGCCGAGCACCTGAGGCCCCACCTGCGCGAGATCGCGGCCAGCACGCCGCATCTGGTGAGCGTCCACCCCAACGCCGGGCTGCCCAACGCCTTCGGGGAGTACGACGAGACGCCCGAGCAGACGGGCAGCATCCTGGGCGAATTCGCCGCCGAGGGGCTGCTGAACATCGTGGGCGGCTGCTGCGGCACCACGCCCGCGCACATCGCCGCGATTCGGGACGCGGTGGCCCCCTACCAGCCACGTGTGCCTCTCCCCCGCCCCGCCGGGCTGCGCCTGAGCGGGCTGGAACCCTTCGTCGTCACGCCCCAGCAAGATGGACAGACCAACTTCATCAACGTCGGCGAGCGCAACAACGTCACCGGTAGCCCGAAGTTTTCCAGGGCGATCCTGGCGGGCGATTACGACACCGGCCTGAAAATCGCGCGGCAGCAGGTGGAAAACGGGGCGCAGATCATCGACATCAACTTCGACGAGGGCATGCTCGACGGCGAGGCGGCGATGGTCAAATTCCTGAACCTGCTGGCGGGCGAGCCGGATATTTCGCGCGTGCCGCTGATGCTCGACAGTTCGCGCTGGGACATCCTGGAAGCGGGCCTCAAGCGGGTGCAGGGCAAGCCCGTCGTTAACAGCATCAGCCTCAAAGACGGCGAAGCGAAGTTTCTGGAACGTGCCCGGCTGCTGCGGCGCTACGGGGCGGCGGCGGTGGTGATGGCCTTCGACGAACAGGGGCAGGCCGACTCTCTTACGCGCCGCAAGGAGATCACCCAGCGGGCCTACACGCTGCTCACCGAGCAGGCCGATTTTCCGCCCTCAGACATTATCTTCGACCCCAATGTGCTGACCGTGGCGACGGGGCTGCCCGAACACGACAGGTACGCGCTGGACTTCATCGAGGCGACGAGGTGGATCAAGGCCAACCTGCCGGGGGCGCTGGTGTCGGGCGGAATCTCCAACGTGTCCTTTTCGTTCCGGGGCAACAACCATGTGCGGGAAGCGATGCACAGCGTGTTTCTGTACCACGCCATTAAAGCTGGCCTGGACATGGGCATCGTGAACGCCGGAATGCTGGCGGTGTACGAGGACATCGGGCCGGAGCTGAAAGAGGCCGTCGAGGACGTGATTCTGGCCCGGCAGCCGCGCACCTCGGAACTGAGCGCCACCGAGCGCCTGATCGAGCTGGCCGAGGGCTTCCGGGGCGTCAAGCGCGAGCCTGGGGCCATAGACGCCTGGCGCAGCGGCACAGTGCGCGAGCGGCTGAAGCACGCGCTGGTGGCCGGAATCACCGACTTCGTGGACCTCGACGCCGAGGAGGCGTATCAGGAGCTTGGCAGCCCGCTGAGCGTCATCGAAGGCCCGCTGATGGACGGCATGAACGTGGTGGGCGATCTGTTCGGGGCAGGCAAGATGTTTCTGCCGCAGGTGGTCAAGAGTGCCCGCGTGATGAAGCGGGCGGTGGCGGTGCTGACGCCGTATCTGGAAGCCGAGAAGGTCGGCAGCAGCGGCAAGGGCAGGGTGTTGCTGGCCACCGTAAAAGGCGACGTGCATGACATCGGCAAAAACATCGTGGGCGTGGTGCTGGCCTGCAACGGCTACCTCGTCACCGACCTGGGCGTGATGGTGTCCACCGAGAAGATTCTGGACGCGGCAAAGGAGATTGGCGCGGACATCATCGGGCTGAGCGGGCTGATTACCCCCAGCCTCGACGAGATGGTGAACGTGGCCCGCGAGATGACCCGGAGAAACCTGAGCACGCCGCTGCTGATCGGTGGGGCCACCACCAGCCGGGCACACACGGCGGTCAGGATCGACCCGGCCTATACCGGCACGGTGGTTCACGTCATCGACGCCAGCCGCGCGGTAGGCGTGGTGAACGACCTGCTGAGCAGTCCAGGCGAGGTGGCGGAGCGCATTCAGACGGAATATGACGGCCTGCGCGAACGCCACGCCGAGCGCACGGTGCGCCTCATCTCGCTTGAGCAGGCCAGGGGGCGCGCCCCGAAGCTGAGTCATGCACCCGCGCCCGCCCCAAAGGTTCCGGGCCGCACGGTGATTGAGCAGGACATGGCGGAACTGCTGCCCTTCATCGACTGGACGCCGTTTTTCATCGCCTGGGAGCTGCCGGGCATCTACCCGCGCATCCTGAGCGACCCCATCAAAGGGACCGAGGCGAAGAAGCTGTTCGACGATGCACAGGCGCTGCTGAAGGGGATTCTGGACGGCGGATTGTTCCATGCGCGCGGCGTGATCGGGCTGTACCCGGCGCGGCGGGTGGAAGACGACATCGTTCTGCACCTGGACGGCACCGAGGCGCTGCCCGGACAGACCCGTGAGGCCATCGGGCTGGAAGTGCAGGAGCCGTTCCCACACGCCACGGGCCACACGCCACACGCCGTGCTCCACACCCTGCGCCAGCAGCGCGAGCAGGCCACACCAAACGCCGCGCTGGCTGACTTCGTGAGCGAAACGGGCGACCACGCCGGGATGTTCGCGGTGAGCATCCACGGGGCCGAGGAGCTGGCGGCGCACTACGAGGCGCAGTTCGACGACTACAGCTCGATCATGGTCAAGGCACTGGCAGACCGGCTGGCCGAGGCCTTTGCTGAGAAGCTGCACCAGGACGTGCGGCGGGAGTGGTGGGGTTATGCCCCCGACGAGGCGCTGGACACCCAGGCGCTGATCAAAGAGAAGTACCGGGGCATCCGGCCCGCGCCCGGCTACCCGGCACAGCCCGACCACACCGAGAAGCAGACGCTGTTTTCGGTGCTGCGGCTGGAAGAGGTGGGCATGACGCTCACGGAAAGCTGCGCCATGACCCCGGCGGCGGCGGTGTCGGGGCTGTATCTGGCGCACCCGGAAGCCCGTTACATGGCGCTGGGCCGCATCGGGCCAGATCAGGTACAGGACTACGCCCGGCGCAAAGGCTGGAGCGTGCCGCAGGCCGAGCGCTGGCTGGCCCCCAACCTGGCCTACGAACCCAGAGCTGCAACCCGACCTGAACTGAAGGAAACGGTGGCCCTGAGTGCCGATTGAAACCACGCTGTCCGTCAACCTGCCCGGTGCAGACAGCGACACTCAGCCCTTACAGGCCGCTCCCGTTGCCACCCGCATCGCCGTGGAGCTGGTGGCGCGCAGCCGCAGTGGCCTGCGCGCCGAGCTGGAGGAGGTGCGCTCGCTGGGCAGCGTGCAGACCGTCAACATTCCCGACCTGCTGCGCTACTCCATGCGCAGCTGGCAGGGATGCGCGCTCGCCCGGCAGGTGGTCCCCAGCACCATCGCACACATCCGGGCTATCGACATCAACCCGATGCTGCCGCTGCCGATGGCGGGCGAGCTGGAAGCCGCAGGCATACGCGAGGTGCTGGTGATCGAGGGTGACGCTCCCGCCGACATGTCGCACCGCACCTATCCGGTCACCAGCCTGGAGATCATCCGCAAGTTCCGGCGCGAGCTGCCGCACGTCAGCGTCTGGGCGGGCCTGGACCCCTACCGCCAGAACTTCGCCCGCGAGCGCGACTACGTGGTGGCCAAGCTGGAGGCGGGCGCGGTGGGCGTGTTCACCCAGCCCTTCTTCGACCTGCGCATGGTCGAGCTGTGGGCCGAACTGCTGCCCGGATGTCAGGTGTTCTGGGGGGCCACCACCATCACCACCGAGGCATCGTTCAGCTACTGGAGAAACCGCAACAAGGCGGTGTTTCCGCGCAGCTTCGAGCCGACGCTTGCCTGGCAGCGGCAGTTCGCCGCCGAGCTGCTGGCCTTCGCGCGGCAGACGGGCAGCCACGCCTACTTCATGCCGGTGCGCGCCAGTGTCAGCGAGTATCTGGGCGGCGTGCTGTAGCGCCGGTCAAGAGTCCGAATCCAGCGACGCCAGCGTGTCTTCGGACTGCGGGCCGCTCACCTCCGGGTCGGCTTCGGGCAGGCGGTACTCGGACGGCGGGCGCAGCACCTGATGGGGCGCTTCGTCCTCTGCCAGCGGCAGGCGCCCGGCCAGGAACTGATCGTTCAGGCTCCGCATGGCCCGGCGCAGAAACCAGGAGTCGCCGTGGGCGTCTAGGTCGGCGTGGGCAGCGCAGTTGGCGAACCCCTGTACGCCGTCTGGACCCCTGGCATGACCGGAGAGTTCCAGGTACCCCGTGTCGCCCTCATGGACCTTGACATTCAACTCCAGCCCTTCAGCCACGTCGAAATCCGCGATGGCCTGTTGGGCGCGCTGCTCGAAATCGTTCATGGTCAGTTCTGGCTGGGTCATGCTTCCACTCTGACAGGCCGTCCGCTGCCAGGAATGGGAAACCGGCAGGCAAACCTTTCGAGTTTACGGGCTGGAAGAGGTTCGCCCTCGCCTGCTCGACTCGCCACGCCCTCACGCATACGCGCCAGAATCTGAACGTAATGACTGGACGTATGAAACGTGCGCTGACCTTTCTGCTCCTGTGCGCCGGGAGTCAGGCTCTGGCTGCTCTGTCCAGTCCTGCTCTGTCCAGTCCTGCTCCGTCCAGTCCTGCTCCGTCCAGTCCTGTTCTGCCCAGCCCTTCCCTGCCCAGGGCCGTGGCCCCCATCACCGGCATCCGGCACGAATACCAGCGGCTCAACAACTGCGGGCCGCTCACCTCGGGGTCGGCTTCCGGCAGGCGGTACTCGGACGGCGGGCGCAGCACCTGATGGGGCGCTTCGTCCTCTGCCAGCAGCAGGTGCCCGGCCACAAACTGATCGTTCAGGCTCCGCATCGCCCGGCGCAGAAACCAGGAGTCGCCGTGGGCGTCTAGGTCGGCGTGGGCAGCGCGGTAGGCGAACCCCTGCTCACCGTCTGGACCCCTGGCGTGGCCGGAGAGTTCCAGGTACCCCGTGTCGCCCTCATGGACCTTGACATTCAACTCCAGCCCTTCAGCCACGTCGAAATCCGCGATGGCCTGTTGGGCGCGCTGCTCGAAATCGGTCATGCTCAGTTCTGGCTGGGTCATGCCCCCACTCTGACAGGCTGACCACGGCCCGGAATGGGAAGTCGGCGGACAAACCTTTCGAGTTCACGGGCTGGAAGGGGTTCGCCCTCACCTGCTCGACTCGCCGCGCCCTCACGCATCCGCGCCAGAATCTGGAGGTATGACTGGACGTATGAGACGCGCGCTGACCCTTCTGCTCCTGTGCGCCGGGGGTCAGGCTCTGGCTGCGCTGCCCGGTCCTTCCCTGCCTGCCGCCGTGACCCCCATCACCGGCATCCGGCACGAATACCAGCGGCTCAACAACTGCGGGCCGGTCACGATAGGCATGGCGATGAGCCGCTGGGGCGGCACGCAGAACCAGTACACGATTGCACCGAAACTCAAACCCACCAGAAGCGACAAGAACGTGGGGCCGGGTGAGCTGGCCGGGTACGCCCGCAGCCAGGGGTACGGGGTGTACAGCGGCGTGAACGGCGACCTGCCGCTGATGAAGCGGCTGCTGGCGGCAGGCTTTCCGGTGATCGTCGAGACGTGGTTCGTAACGAGCGAGGAGGGCGGCATGGGCCACTACCGCCTGCTGACCGGCTACGACGACGCGGCGCGGCAGTTCAGCGCCCTGGACAGCTACTACGGCCCCAAGGTCCGCATGGATTACGACGACTTCGCGCGGCTGTGGCGCGGCTACCACGGCACCTTTCTGGTGGTGTATCCGGGCGAACGGCGGGCGCGGCTGGACAGTGTGCAGGGCATCAATGCCGACCAGACCCGGGCCATGTGGACCGGGGCACTGGCCAACGCCGAGGCCGCGCTGAGCAACCGGCCCGGCGACGCCCTGGC